>JAFOHW010000004.1 GCA_017421685.1 Candidatus Saccharimonadota bacterium
ACCAATGCGGCGCCTCCTACGATTGAAGACCTAGAATATATGCAGGAATTTGCTACTCTAAGCAGTGGAGATAGAACCTACATCTTAAATAGCATGACGACTGACGCTCAGTATCAACTAAAAGATTCCCGTGACGAGAAGACTTATTACGTCTCTAAGCTTCGTGACGGCAATGTCTGGATGACGCAGAACTTAGATCACGATATTGTTACTACCGCTAATTTCTATACGCCAGACAATACTGATATCCCGGCTAATTGGACGGCGAGTGCAGGAACGCTTTCGTCTGGGGCGAGTTGGACGGGCTCAGACACCACATTGGTTTCTCAAGATAGGGGGGATCTATATTGGAGCGGGGTCGTTGGCGATAATAATTTTGTTTCCTCCGGTGACCCTCACTATCATTTAGGAAATACTTATAATTGGACCGCCGCTGTAGCGATGAACGATTCTTCGAGTATTGGTTCAGATATTTTAGTTAATCAATCGATTTGTCCAGCAGGGTGGAAATTACCACGGACCGTGATTGGTTTAACGACAGACGATAATGAAGTCTATGCTCTATGGACTCAATATGGTTATACTAAAGCTTCAGGATATGAAGGTGATTATTCCGGAAGCTTCAGTAACGCCTCTACTATATGGAATGCTCCGTTGTATTATACTCTTACTGATGGTTTTTCTGATGAATTTTGGTCGTCTCAGACGTATGACGACGACGATTTTTATGAATCTTATTCCTTTTTCGTTGATGCCGATACCAATATATCCCATCATGCGGATTATCTCTCTCGTCAAGATCCCGAATCGATTCGTTGTTTAGTCAGATAAAGAAAATATATGGAGTTATATTGAAGCGAAGATTGGATGGCACCGATCGTTTCGTCTCTTCCAGTCGTTTTGGAACGTAACTACGACGTATCGATTCGTTGTGTCGTTAAATAACTCCATCCATAGCTACCCTAGTAGTCTTTCTCACTCCCCCTTATTTCCTCTTAACACACTCTTCCCCGACCAATTCTTTTAACTTCGAAATGAGCTCATCTGTGATATCTACCTTAAATGGCATGCGTAAAGGTCGCTTTTCTTCATTATCCACTAAGACCAAGACGACTTCCTGCATACCGAGATATAAATCCGCTATCTTTCGGATTGAAGTCAGAACTTTAGTGTCGTCTGGATTTTTAATCAAAATATAAAGTCTTTCTTTTCGCGGATCTTTCGGAGGTTCTTTCAAAACTCGAGGCGTCTCTGTCACCGGAGTTTCGCTACGCGCTCCATTTTCCTTGTAGACTCGTTCTGCTGAAGATTTTCCATATCTTCTTTTTCCTGACGCCGGCGCTGAAACCGGGGAAGCTAATTTCGTCCCAGTTGATTTGTAGCCCTCCAGAATTTCATCTGAAATTAACTCAACTCCTTCTGCTAAGATTTTTACGTCCGACGTAATTCTCCCATCCTTGTCCTTTGCGTTTACTTTCCCCTTTACTCTTACGACATTGTCTACCTCTAATTTTCCACCACACTCGGCAAAAACACTTGGAAAAACGATAAATTCGGTCTCATTCGTTTTGTTCTCTATCTTTACAAATGCCATCTTGTCGCCTTTTTTGGTCAGAATCGTTCGTATATTCGTAATAATTCCCCCAATCGTGACGATCTTATTATCATTCTCTGCCGTGATTAAACTCATCGGATGGGTCTGTTCTTCAAAATATGTATCATATTTATCTAACGGATGGGCAGAAAGATAAAGCCCCATTAAATCTCGTTCCCAAAGCAGTTGCTCTTTTTCGGGGTGTTGAACTGGTGCCGGTTTTATTTCTACCTCTGGCACGACTCCTGCTTCCCCCATCATCCCGAATAAGTCAGTCTGTCCCGAGCCAACATCCTTTTGGATTTTTGCGCCATAGCCTTGAATAGATTCGAGATTAAACAACAAATCGCTTCGCGATGCTCCGAATCTGTCAAACGCCCCAGTTTTGATTGCCGATTCCCAAGATTTTTTATTAAACTTTGTCGAGTCTACTCTTTTCGCAAAATCACAAATCGACTTAAACGGACCATTTTTGTCTCGTTCTGGGATTACTATATCCTCAACTAATGATTTCCCCATGTTTTTGATTCCGGAAAGACCAAAACGAATCGTGTTTTCTCCCCCGACAATCCCAAAATCTCCATAACTTTGGTTAATGTCCGGACCGAGAACTTTTAATCCCATCCTCTTACATTCTGCAATTTCAATAGTAAGTCGATCTGTCCAGCGCATATCTGCCGTCATTAACGCAGCCATGAACGCGTCCGGAAAATGCGCTTTTAAGTATGCTGTCCAATAAGCAATCAATGCATAACACGCCGCATGGGACTTGTTGAAGCAGTAATTTGCAAAATCTAATAGTTGTGACCAGAACGTCTCCGCAATTTCTTCTGTCGCTCCCCCTACCTCAATTGCTCCCTTGATAAAATCAGGTTTAACTTTTTTCATTAAATCAACCTTTTTCTTCCCCACTGCCTTACGCAAGGTGTCCGCCTGACCTCCGGTAAATCCACACCACTCCTTACTGATCTGCATGAACTGTTCTTGGTAAATCAGAATTCCGTAAGTATTTTTCAAAGAATTTTCGAGCCCAGGATGCAGATATGTAATAGGCTCTTCTCCGTGCTTTCTCTTAATGAATGAGTCAATAAACTGCATTGGCCCTGGACGATAAAGCGCGACCATCGCGATGATATCCTCAAAAGTCGACGCTTTCAGGTCTCTTAAATATCTTTTCATCCCCGCAGATTCAAGCTGGAATACCCCAGTTGTTTCTGCTCTCTGTAGTAACGCGTAGGTTTCTGGATCATCTAATGGTAATTCCGATAATTCTATGTCGGTATGGTAGACTTTACGAATCATCCTTAAAGCATTATTAATCACGGATAAATTAGAGAGCCCCAAAAAGTCCATTTTAAGTAGGCCTAGTTCTTCGACTTGTCCCATCGGAAATTGGGCCGCAATCGGACCTTTTGCTGAAACTTCCAGAGGTAAAAATTTAACCAAATCATCTGGCGCAATAATAACCCCACAGGCATGTACCCCATGGTTCCGAATTGTTCCTTCAAGTCTCGAAGCAAAATCAATTACTTCTTTAGCGGTTGGGTTTGTCTCGTATTCATTTTTTAAGTCTGGAACATCCTTTATCGCGTCGCTAAGGTGGACATGACGCCCCATAACTGGGTCTGGGACCATTTTAGCTAATCTATCCGCTTCCGCATATGGAACTTCAAGAACCCTCGCTACATCTCTTACGGCGTTTTTTGCCATCATCTTACCAAAAGTTGCGATATTTGAGACTCTCTCTTCGCCATATTTTTGCGTACAATATTCGATAACTTCATCTCGTCTCGTGTCTTGGATATCTGTATCGATATCTGGCATTGAGATACGGTCTGGATTTAAAAATCTTTCGAAAAGTAAATCATATTTCAAAGGATCTAATTCCGTAATACGTAAAGCATATGCTAGAATTGAGCCAGCCGCCGAGCCACGCCCGGGTCCATAAACAATTCTTTGTCCCTTCCCCCAGTTAATGAAGTCTTGGACAATTAAAAAGTATCCATTATATCCCATTTTGTCGACGACCGATAATTCGTAGTCAATTCTCGGCAAAATTTTATGACTTTCATCTCTTTCCTTATCGACCTCCCCTAAAATTTCCCGACATTTTTCAACGGATAAACTTTCAGTTTCTTCTAGTTTTTTGCCTCCATATCGATAAACTAAACCTTGGAAGACTAACTTATCAAGATAGGTTTTTTCGTCTTCTCCTTCCGGAACTGGAAATTTTGGAATCAAAATTCTCCCAAGCTGTAAATCCACATTGCACCGTTCCGCAATTCTCTTTGTATTCAAAACCGCTTCTGGGCAAGTATCTTGCCAATGCTCAATAATCTCCTCCGCGGGAATAACATGCAAATCGTAATCCTTTAGGGTCATTCGGTTTGTGTCAGACAAATTTGCAGCTGTCCCGATGCAGAGTAAAACCTCGTGCGCGTCCTGATCCTCATGCTTTAAATAATGGGCATCGCAGGTCACAACTAGTGGTAGCCCTAATTCTTCGGCATGTTTCATATGCCAATCATTGACCTTTTTCTGTTCCTCAGAATGCGTCGTAGATTTTGGGTGGCCATGATCCTGCATCTCGAGATAAAATCTATCTTTAAAAACGTTTCGATACCATTCAATTAATTCGAATGCTCGCTTATCGTCCCCCGCCCGAATCGCCTCGGAAATTTCCGAACCCATACATCCAGAGAGGCAAATGATTCCTTCGTTGTATTTTTCTAGCTCATCATGATCAGTTCGTGGCTTGTAATATTTCCCATGCTCTTCCGCATTGCTCATAATCCGACATAAATTCTCGAACCCTTTATTGTTCATTGCGATTAAAGTAATGTGGAACCGCTGTTTATCGTGCGCAGGGTCCTTGTCGGTCATTTTTCTTGCCGCAACATAAGCTTCTAGCCCCAACAAAGGCTTTATTCCGGCGCTATTGCATTCTTTATACAACTCGACAAGACCAGACATCGTCCCATGGTCCGTCACAGCGACCGCTTCCATCCCCTGACCTTTTATGAATTCAACTAATTCGGGAATTTTCGTTAGCCCGTCAAGAAGTGAGTAGTGCGTGTGGTTGTGTAGGTGTACGAAATCACTGGGCTTTAGCTTCATTTCTTTTCGCCAGTTTTCTTCGCTACTGTCTTTTTCTCAGTTTTTTTCTCTTTCTTATCTTTTTCGACTTCTTTTACGCAGGGACACTCTTTTGCGTCCTCATTCGCCTCATGGCCGTCAACATCTTCGCCGTCATCTTCATTTACTTTGATGAATTTTCCCGCGACTGCGCCAACAACCGCCCCAAGCAATGCTCCTAAAACAAACTTTCCTGCTCCGCTCTTATTTTTCGTCTCGTTTTCCGCCATTTTCACTCCTTTTCTCAGTTTTTTCCTTAAATCTTTCTTTGATTTTAGGATTAATGTATTTATCTACAAACATCTCAACTGTCCCGCCAATCGAAGTCATTCCCTTAACATTTGAAACAATCCCATTAGTATTTTTTGCGATATCCTGACCTTCTACGACAACTTTCTTAACTTCTTTACTTAAGTCTATTAGTCTAATAATTAAAATAATTCCGACAATCAGGAAAATAAAAAGCGTAACTCCTAAAATTGCCACTAATATCCATTCAGTTGTGTTCATGTAATTATCTCCTTAAACTAATTATATCACTGATTGCTTGAATAGTCTTCGACGAATTTTTTTACATCTTCGGCGTAGTCGGTATGTGATAAAACGTACTCTAAGTGAGCTAGGAAATAGTTTTTCGGATCACCTGTCGTAATCCAGTTTCCTTCACTTTTTGCAACTAGAACATCGCCATGCTCGGCCAATTTTGTAATCGCATCAACCGTCCAAAGTTCATCATCAAGACCCGTGTTCGCCGGGATTAAATAATCAAAAACTTCGGGCGTAAGTAAATATCGTCCATAAGAAGTCAAATTGCTCGGCGATAAATCTGGGGTTTTCGGCTTTTCGACAATATGGCTTAAGGTCCCGTTCTCTTTTAGAGCAATCATTCCGTATCTATGCCAATCTTTTTCTGGCATTTCCTGAGCCGCAATAACTGCTTTTGCGCCTTTATTATTCTCGAACGTCTCGATCAAGACTTTTACGTCACCTTCTCCAAGAATTAAATCATCACTGTATAAGACTACAAACGCCTCATCATCCTTTACGAAGTCTTTCGCTGAAACAATTGGCGAACCGTTTCCATAAGGCAAAGTCGGATCCTGCTCAATTACTGTAATTTTTGGAAATTCTAGAACTTCCTGGACAGATTTAAATCGGTCAGATTTGCCTTGCTTCTCGAGTAAAGCCCTGACATTTTCAGCCGGATTATGAAAATAATCCTCATAAATTTCTTTAGATTTAGTATTAGGGGTCGCAACGATCACGATTTCTTCAATCCCCGCTCGTGCGCACTCTTCAACGCAGAGTTGCATTACTGGTTTTGCCCCAATTGGAATCATAGCCTTTGGGATAGTTTTCGTAATTGGAAGGTAGCGACTAGCAAACCCCGCATCAGTAATAATTGCTTTCATAAAGCCTCCTTAAGACGTAATTATAACATAAAAACAACGAAAAGCTATTTTTTCTTCTTTGAGCGAACCGACTTATGAGATTGCTTTCTCGCGATTTTGTCTTCAATATTTTGAGAACGATTATGAACTCCATAAATTAAGCTAGTAATCCCGACTATAAGCATATATGCTCCGAAGAACCTAATAAAGGTCGTGATCTCGAAGTCCCCAGCATTTAAGATGACCGCACCAATGATACAGCCACAGATTCCAGCCAAGATTCGGATAAACCGGTCAGTTGGATCAACGGTTGATAGGAATCCATGGAAAATATCTATAATCCCAGAGACGACCGTATAGACCGAAATAATGATAACACTAAGAGTTAAATCGTTTTTCGCGAAAAACAGTAGCCCTAAAGAAGCAACAACATCAATTAGTGCATCGATAATTGAATTAATCCAACCATGTTTCTTGGTCGAATTATAGAGCGCTCCTGCCGTATCGATAATCCCCATTAAAAGCAATAATACGCTAATAATCGTAATTATATTATCGACGTTTGCCATCCCTCTGAACAATGTAAAACATCCGAAAAGAATCGCTAACGCTCCCCTTATAATGAACATTATCCAGTGTTTATCAATGAATCTTCGATTTATCTTTGCCATAAAAAATCCTTTATTACTTATGCTTATTGTATCACTTATTAACAAATAACGCAAAAACTTTAATTTCTATATCTCATTTACGTTAAACATGGCGAACTTTTTTTCGCACGGACTCTACTAACTTCGTCTTCTTGTACGCTAAAGGCTTTAAGATTAAATCATGCGCTGGAGTATATTTTAACTCTTCACATCCAAACGAACGTTTAAATTCTGAAACCCCATAGAATCTATGCGAAGTTTCCTCTAGCCCAACAATCCCCCAAAGATTATATCGAAGGCAACCTCGCTTTCTAGCTTCTTTCATTGCCTCCATATGCAATAAAGGCGCAGCTGAATATCGAGTTCCGAGTTCTGACGAAACGCCATAATGATAGCTCGCTTCCGGACCATAAAAAATCATAAAATTCTGGGCCAAAGTTTCGCCATCTTTTTTAGCGGTGTAAATTAAAACCTCATCGTTTCCTCGAAACGCTTCAAATTGTTTTCGCAAAAACTCGCCAGAAAAAGCGACATACTTTTGTCTCTCGGCGTGCAACTTCTCTAACCGACAAAATTCTTCTATCGCCTTGTCACTCGCCTCCGCCGTAATCTCGATCTCATTTTTCTCGGCTTTTCTCAATTTTCTTCTAAAACCTTGCGACGCCCCCGCTAAAATCTCTTCTTCGGACTTTTCTAAATTTAAAATTCCAGCATATTCTACCGATAAATACATTGGTGCCCGTTTTAAGCCTTGCTCTTGCAGAATTTTCAAAATATTGTCCGACATTGGTTCTTGTGGTCTAACCCTGATAAAGACGCAGTCTTTCTCTCCACCTTGGGTCTTAATGTCGGAAAATATTGCCTGGACGACTTTACTATTCTTCCAATCCATGATTGGTCCTCCAGCAATCGCCAGATATGTTCCCCTTTTCGCAGTTTCAACAACTCCAGCGTACGCTCCGACGATCTTATTTTTATCGTCGACTAAAATCCTCCGAACAACCTCTTTCCCCCGGCTAATATGAAATTCGTAAAAATCCCACGATTGAAGAAAATTCGATTCAACGTGCGACTTAATAAATTCATCCCAAAGCTCGCGAGAAGAAGCATTATGTATAGAAAAACCAGAAACAGCACAATTCGAGACTGTCCGCGACAACGGGAGTGGAGTTAGCGAGGAGCCCCGTAACGACGGGCGCGACGAAGCGTGTCGAGGATGTGCTGTTTTGGTTTTTCTTTTCATAAATGCCTCCTTTTCTTCCTGGCTTTCTCGACAACTAAGTTCTTTAAATACCCGACTTTCGAGATAATTAAATCGTGTGCCGATACATATTCAACGACTTCTCCCCCAAAACCAGTTTTAAAGGTTGTCACTCCGGCGTAACGATGATTTGGGTTTCCTTTTGGCGCAATTCCCCAAAGGTTAAACCTCTCGTGCCCTTCCTCCTTTAAATCCCGCATCGCTCTCCACAAAAGCGCATATGCCCCTGGTAATTTTCGGTTTAATAACGTCGAGGCGGCTTCGTAATAATCTCCCTCATGTCCATCCCGAATAACTAGACCATAAGCGATTCTTTCCCCTTCCGAAGTTTCAGCAACATAAATATCAATCTCCCCCTTGAATGCCTCTCTTTCTGCTAGCAAGGTTTTAATGTCTGGCGGAATGAAGTTTTGTCGCTTCGCTGTCTCGACTTGAACCTGATGAAATTCCTTAAAAATCTCTTCTGAATTATCTTTGAAGACTTTTATTCCTAATTTTCCTGCTCGCCTAACTTCGTAACGAGTCTGTCTCCGCATATTGGAAAGCAAAATTTCCTCATCTTTAGTCAAATCAATCATTACAGTATGTTCGGCCGCCAAGTGCATCGGAGATTCTTTTAGTCCCAAACTTTCTAGTAATTCTGTATTCTTCGAAGTCGCCAGCAATTGGGGGCGAAGTCTTGCAAAAACGCATTTTTCCCGCTCTGCGACCTCAGAAATCTCATCCAGGGCTTTTTTTATGGCTTTTTTATCTCCCCAGTCAATTAATGGTCCACAAGGAATCTCTAAATATCTTCCCCGTTTTGCGTCTCTGATAATCATTAAGGCATGTCCTAGCCCCCCAAAATCACTCACGACCGTTTTTGCGCCCAAAATCTCGTTCATTTTCGCATACGCAGGCGATTGCAAAAAGTTCGCTTCCGGAAACCGCTCTATTATTTCGTTCCAATTAACTTTTGCCTCTTTATTCTCCGTCATCAAGGTACTCCTTTATTATCTTTCGCGCTGGCGCCAATTCTTCTTTACTATAAAAAGTTGGTAGATTCACGATTTTTTCTGCTACTTCTACCGAAGTCGGGCAATCTTTTTCAGGAAAATGAACTTTTTTGTAATATCTTTCAGGTGAAACCGGCTTTTCGTACCAAAACCCATCAAGATAATAACCATTTTTCTTTAACTTCTTTAGAGCCTCATCTCTGTTATTAATGAGGTAAAATTCTCGGATTGGGGATTCTCCACTCTTTTTTAGGTTCTTCAATTGTTCTAAACCTAACTTAGCCTGAAATTTTGCAATTCTTCTCTCTAAATCTAATTTATTGTCTGCAGATTTTTCAACAAAGCGCAACTTTAGAAGGACACGCATAAAAATTCCGCCTAATCTAACCCTAGTTAACCCTCGGGTCATTGCTCCAAACAGTGGATAAAATCTAGCTCGAAGCGTATCAGAGAGTTTCGGCAGTTTCGTGGGCGCTTCAATTTTATTTTTACAGGGGTGACGCAAGATTGCTACTCCCCCGGAAATTGTATCTATTGATTTATCTTTCCCGAAAGACAACGCCGTCGCAACCCCTATTGTTCCAGCTTCTCTTCCGTCAGAGTATTTAACTCCTGCGCAATGCGCCAAATCCTCGACGATAAGAAGTCCATATTTTTTCGCAAATTTCTCAATCTCATTTATATCGACTGGGTTTCCTAAGGTGTTTTGGACTATAATCCCCTTAGGCGTAGCGGGTCGAGAGGTACCTGCACCAACACTATTTGTTAAAGCTTTTTTCAGTGTGTTGACAGAAAAATTTAAATCGCTCTTCTCTATATCTACGAAGATCGGGACTAATCCAGCACTTTTAATTGCTTCATAAACCGCATAACAGGTAAATCCATTAACCAAAATTCCATCGCCTCTATTAAAATAAGACTTTAAGGCCAACGCCAGGGCCGACCGACCATTTTTACATAAAACCGCCTCGCCTCCATATTTTTTCTCCAAAAACTCCTCTAGCTCTAAACAGTCTCGCTTTCTTCCAATCGAAAAAATATGTTTTAATCGTCTTTTTCTTGTATAATTTCCCGCTAACCCTAAAAAGTAATGTTTCACTTTTTCATCCTCTCGACCAACGTTATTAACGCTCTAGCCAATTCATCAGGGTTAGAGATATACGGCGCGTGTGTCCAATTTGCATAAAATTTCAGTTCTGCATTCGGTAATTTTTCATACATCACCGTAGCATGGCGCGGAGGAGTTGTTGTGTCTTTCTTCCCCCAAAGGATAAATGTCTTTGTTTCAACCTTACTAAAATCTAATTTTTTGTCTGATTCTAGCATGTTCGTTAATGTCTTTTTCATATTTTCGGGCGCTTTCGAATAGTCAGTTGACCCAGTTATTCTATGGAAAATTTTGTCAATGAGAGAGATTTTCTTTAGTGGTTTTCCGAGTTTAGCCAATTTCTCAACAACTTTCTTTTTCGTAGACGGCTCATAGACTCCGGCCGAATCGAGTAAAATCAGATATTTTAGTTTATCGGAATCCTCCGCGCATAGATTTAATAAAATTCTTCCACCGTTAGAATGGCCTAAAGCAATCGCCCCATCTGGAATCTCGCAGTCAGCCCACTTAACGTAATCCTCAATCGTATAGACTTTTTTCGATTCCTCCGTTAATCCGGGGACTTTTAACATTTTTACACTAAGTCCCTTATCACGAAGAATTCGTAAAGTCTCCTTCCATGGCTCAATCGTATAAGTCCACCCATGAATAATATAAAGATCAGCCATCATTCCCTCCCTTCTGTCTTTATTTTATCAAAAATCATGAATCTAGTCCCCAACTTTTTCGACGATTAACCGCGGCTTTCTCTCTTCGGCATAATAACTTCGCGTCTTCCGGATTATCAAGTAGTTTTTCTATAATCCATTCAAGGTATTGACTCCCCTTAAAAACCAAGGTTTCATTTCCCTTTATATTTCTCTCGATATATTCAAGCGCCTTCCTTGGATCAAGCGTCGCGACCGCTGAGACTCCTAATTTCTTCAGTTCTGGCGCCGTATATTTCTTTGTTCTTCTTCCGACCAAAACGACTTTTTCGGGTTTTACATCGGCAATCAGTTCCGCCAACTTTCTATGCTCTTCTCCCGTAATTGATCCCTGATCGACAATATCCCCAATGACTAACCATTTATGTTCCGCATGCATTCGTTTCGTCATATCTAAAATCGAAGCGACCGAAATGATGTGTGCATTATAACTACTATCAATGATGTCGATCCCTTTCTTTCCCTTAAAATACGAGCTACGTCCCGGCGCCATCTTTATGTCCGAAAAGTCGGACTTAAACGGCAATTTTAAATATTTCATTAAATCCTGTAAAACCAAAAGGTTAAACGCTAAGTCTCTTGGTTCTGGATGGTTAAAATGGAAAGTTGTATCTCCATAAGTAAAATCGGTTGAATTAGGGTAAACAACGTATTTTTTTACTTCAGTTTTCTTTATCGGAATGACTTTTGCCGAGATATCTTTTGTCGCGGTTTTCATCATTTTCGAATCGGCATCAATATAAACCAGCTTCGAAGTATTTTGAGGCAAAGTCGCGAATTCCGCGGTAATCGCCTCGTCTAAATTCTTGAAACGCCCCTCCTCTACTTCTTTTTCGAACTGTACGGCATGTGATCGCCCAATCGATACCCAGATGGTAACTTCGGGTTTTAGCCATTTCGCCAAGAACTCTGCTTCATGGGGCCTCTCCCCATCGATCTCGACAACATAAAATTTCTCCTTATGACGATAAAATAGCGAACGAAAAGGGGCGGCAATCAATAGATAGAGCCAACGCAATTTCGACCCCCTTATCCCTTTAAGCCCTAGTAGATCAAAAGAAACCCCGAACGCAGAATTTGCGTCATGCGAATAATGGGCCTTTTTTCCCATTTCATGTTCCATAAGATGGAGCATCGTTGTTTTTCCTGCCGATCCAGTAATCGCAATTACTCTTGGATTCCATCTTCTAAGAGCCCTATCTGCAAAATGCCGAAAATACTTCGCGACGACGAAATAAAAGCGCTTTTTGAATTTAGCGATACTCATGGAATCATTATAGCATATAAAAATACAGAGATAATATTGACTTTTTTGATAAAGTATGATATAATTAAAAAACACAGATATAATCTTAAAAAAGACTATGCCAGCGCATAGTCTTTTTATTGTTTTGACTGTTTTTACATCTTAATTTCTGCGTCGACTCCAGCCGGAAGCGAAAGATTCTGTAAGCTCTCAATCGTTTTCGGGGTCGCATTAGAGATATCAATTAATCTCTTGTGAACTTTCATCTCGAACGATTCCCCACCAGTCTTATAGACGTGAGGAGATTTCACGACCGTAAAAGTACTCTTTTTTGTCGGTAAAGGAATTGGACCACTAACGGTCGCTCCCGTTCGAATTGCCGTATCGACAATTTGCCTTGCGCTTTGATCGATAACTCGATGATCGTAAGCCTTGAGGCGGATTCGGATTTTTAATCCCTCATCTTTTTTTGCCTTAGCGTCTGCCATTTTTTCCTTTCTTGTCTGATAACCTCCAAGACATGAGTTTTTCAGACTTGATAATTAGTTTTTAATGTATCTTAACTATATCATAGAATTATTCATGGGTCAAGCTACTAAGATTCTACGTCCTATTACGAAATGGGGATTCATCCATAATTCGTGCTATAATAAAACTATGAAAAAATATGGAGGAGCGCATAGGGTCAAAAACGTAACTGGTATGGCCCAAATTAGCATAGATTTAAAGCCAAATCGAAGCGTCAGCGACGTCTTTATTAATCAAGAAATGGATTTGACTAATCTATGTAAATATATCGAAAAAAAGAAAGAATCTGGCGAAGAGATAACTTATTTCCATGCTTTTCTGGCGGCCATTGGAAAAACTATCTATAACCGTCCGAAATTAAATTATTTTGTCGCAAATCGTCATATCTGGGAGCATGATAAGGTTGTACTTTCGTTTGTCGCGAAAGTCAGCTTCGATGATCATTCCGAAGAGATGATGGTTATGATTCCGATCGAAAAGAATGATACAATTTTTACAATCGGAGAAAAAGTTCGGAAAAAAGTCAGTGGTTTTCGTAAAAAACGATCTAATGGCGTTGATAAGAAAGGCGCAAATTCTGCCATAGATATCCTTGGGAAAATGCCGAATCTTTTACGTGTACCTGTGGTTGGGATTTTAAAATGGACCGATAAAAAAGGCTTACTTCCAGCTTCCCTTGCTGAGGATAACCTTTATTATAGCTCTATGATTGTATCTAACCTTGGTTCAATTGGCTGTGGCGCCATTTTCCATAATATTACGGATTTCGGTAATTCTTCTTCTCTGCTTACAATGGGCGAGATTAAGGACGAAGAAATTATAATCGACGGAAAGAAAAAGATTCGCAAAATTTGTGAATGGGGCATGAATTTCGATGAACGTATTGCCGACGGTTATTATTTCGCAAAATCTGCCGACTTACTTCAATACATCCTAGATAACCCTGAAGAACTTGAAAAACCTGCCTCTGGAAAAATTATCCTTGAAGAAATTAGATAGTTTTTATCATAAACTTTTTTCGCTCATCTGAGGTGAAAAAATGAAAAAATAATTTGATGGAAGCCTTCCGGTATTTCAGTACCGGTTCTCCATCACTATTTTTTCATTTTTTCAGCCTTTTTATGATTCGCTTAAAAAAGTTTATAATAAAAAATAGCTCCTTTTTAGGGGAGCTATTTTTTTAAGGCATATTACTTGATGACCTTGGTGATAACCCCAGAACCAACGGTTTTACCACCTTCACGAATAGCGAAGCGGTCGTTATCGTTCATAGCAACAGGAGCCAAGAGTTTAACCTTGAAGGTTACTTGGTCACCAGGCATGACGATTTCCTTATCAGCCGGGAGCTCAACCTCGCCAGTTACATCCGTAGTTCGGAAGTAGAACTGAGGCTTGTAACCCTTAGAGAACGGAGTATGGCGTCCGCCTTCCTCTTTCTTCAAGATGTAAACCTGCGCCTCAAATTCAGTATGAGGGGTAATCGAACCAGGAGCAGCGATAACCTGTCCACGCTCAATCTGATCTCGCTCAATACCACGAAGAAGAAGTCCAGCATTATCGCCAGCCTGTCCCTGATCTAGGGTTTTATGGAAAGCTTCAATACCGGTAACAACCGATTTCTGAGTTTCTTTAAGACCAACGATTTCAACTTCGTCATTTAATTTAACGATACCCTGCTCAATACGACCAGTAGCAACAGTACCACGACCTTTGATCGAGAAAACGTCCTCAATTGGCATCAAGAATGGTTTGTCAAGATCGTGTTCTGGAACATCGAAGTATTCGTCCATAGCTTTAACAAGCTCCATGACTGCATCTTCGTTCTCTTTGTCTCCTTCAAGAGCTTTAGTCGCAGAACCCTTAATAATAGGAGCGTTGTCTCCATCGAAACCGTACTTATTAAGAAGGTCTCGGACATCCATCTCAACTAATTCAACGAGTTCAGGATCAGCGAGGTCCATCTTGTTGAGGAAGACGATGATTTTAGGTACGTTTACCTGGTGAGCAAGAAGTACGTGCTCACGAGTCTGTGGTAATGGACCATCATTCGCAGCGACCACGAGGATAGCACCGTCAACCTGAGCAGCACCGGTAATCATGTTTTTAATGTAGTCGGCGTGACCAGGCATATCAACGTGCGCATAGTGACGCTTCTCGGATTCATACTCCTGATGAGAAGTCGCGATAGTAATACCACGAGCTTTTTCCTCAGGCGCATTATCGATTTGATCATAGGCAACTGGTTTATTAACGTCCGAAGGAAGTCTCTTCGAGAGTACGCTAGTAATCGCAGCAGTTAAAGTAGTTTTACCATGGTCGACGTGACCCATGGTGCCAACATTAATATGTGGCTTGGAACGGTCAAAATTTGCCATTCTTTCTCCTTTTATATTATTAATGTTTGGAGCGCTAATAAAAACCAGCTCCAAAACTCTACTTTACTATTTTAGACTATTTTAAGCTTTTTGTAAAGATATTTTTGGGGATAAAAATCTTTTTAAAAAAAGTCTTGACATTTAAAACGTTTATGTATATTATAGGATTATAAAAGGTCATAACACAAAAATTAAAAATAAAAGGAATTGCTATGTTTACACTATCAAGGACTAGGATAGCCAAGCGAATTGCGGTTTTGTTCGCTAGTGTGCTCTTAGTCGCAACTGGCGTCTTTGTCGCCTTAAAACAAAACAAAACCGAAGAAACTAACGCGGCCACCGGCGACGGTGATTATGTAACTATCACTTATACCGGCGATATTGGACATCAAGGAGACTGGCCCGGTTGGAATGGTGTCTTTCATTCCCCACCATTTTCTGTGAATTCTGGAACGGCTACCGGGTTCTGTATTGACGCTTGGCTCAGCGTTGTAGATAGTGGCTCAAGAATCAGGGCCTACAAAAGAAACAACGATGCAATGAAGTTAGCTATATATATTTATACTGTGTCAAATAGCGCGACTAATGCCGCCCTGAGCCAATTAGGAATCTCAAGAGACGATAACGGGTTTGCTCGCATTCATGCTATAGTATCATACATCAATAGGCCAGAATATACTGAAACCGGTTATACCGAAGAAGAACGTCCAGGTTGGAATGATATGGTCGCATGGATAAAGGAAAAAACAGGCATCATTAAAGGATACATTACTAGTAATGCTGATGTTTGGCAAATGGCTAAAAATTACCAGTTGTATACATTAGATGGTTCCGCTACTACGGACTCTAGTTTACAAAACATTGCCTGGATCGAACCAGCCTTTGGCTCCATCAAAGTCCAAAAACACGATTACGATACCAATAATACGACTCCTCAAGGAAATGCAAGTCTTCAAGGAATTCATTTCCAGGTAATAAATAGCGATAACAATTCCGTGGTGGCCGAAGGAAACACTGGTGCTGATGGCTCCGTGACTTTCCAAAATCTTCTTGCGGGGGTAAATTATAAAGTTAAAGAAACTACGACTGGAAGTACCAATACTAGCTATACGGTCACTAATTCTGAGACGGCATCGATAAACTTAACAACTTCAGGTCATACTTTCGACGTCAAAAACCAAGTCAAACGTGGCAAAATCACACTAAAGAAGGTAGATAAAGAAACGGGTACATGTGATAAGAAAACCAGCGAACTAAGCTTCAAGGATACAAAGTTCCAAATTATCAATAATTCAACTAATCCAGTATATATCAACGGTTCATCATACGCGAAGAACGCTGTGATTGAAACTAAAACCTTTGGCGAAAACGACTGCAATGTTACCTTTGAAAATCTCCCATACGGTAGCTACCAAATCAAGGAAATTGCCGCTGGAACTGGCTATGTTCTAAACGCTACACCAATCAATGTCACAATCCCAACTAACAATAATTACAATGTTGAAACTACTGTCTCAAATCAGCCAATCCGTGGCGACGTAAAGTTCATTAAGAAATCACGAGAAGATGGTGATCCAATGGAAAACGTTCTCTTCAGTATCTCTGCCCTAGATAAGGACAACAATATTAAAGAAACCCATCTCGTCGTTAGTAACGCTGAGGGTATTGTAGATACTTCGTCTAGCTTTATCCTACATTCGGCCAATACCAACGGTTACGACGTCCTATATGATGCTTCTGAGCCAATCGTCTTCTCTAGCTACGGAACTTGGTTCGGCAAAGACAATACTGGCGCTTCCCTTCCAGTAGATGATACTGTTGGCGCTCTCCCATACGGTAAATACTTAATCCAAGAACTAAAGTGTGACGCGAACTTCTTCTGCACAAACACTCTAAACCAAAAGAAAACCATCACTATTGATACGGACAAGCAGATTGTAGATTTAGGAGATTGGAATAACAGTTGTACAGAATTTAGTTTAGAAACCTCCGCTCATAACCCAGATAACGACTCATTCTATATTGAAGGCCAAGGAGAAGCTACTATTGTAGATGAAATTGACTACTGTGTAAAACCAAACATGAACTTTACCGTTAAGGGTATCCTCATGGATAAAGAAACCGGCGAACCGCTCCTCATTAATGGAAAAACCGTTGAGAGTGAAATTAAGCTCAACTCTGAAACTGAGTGTGGTACAACCGAGATGGAATTCACCTTTGATGCCACTGATCTTGGCGGAAAAGAAATCGTTGTCTTTGAGAAACTATATTATCAGGATGATTTAATCACCTCTCATGAAGACATTAATGACGAAGCCCAGACTATCTACGTCTTAAGTCTTACGACCTATGCCGAGAACAAAGAAACTGGCGAAAAGACCTTGCCTCTAGGTGAAGACGTGACTATTAAGGATACTGTGAAATATTGCGTCATCCCAGGACATAGCTATATCATTAAGGGCGTTCTTATGGACAAAACTACTGGAAACGGCCTTCTTATGAATAGCGAACCAGTAGAACAAGAAGTCGTCATAGAGAATCCAGAAGAAGCCTGTGGCGAAGTTGTCATGGAATATGACATTAATACGACCGGACTGGGTGGCTCAGAATTAGTGATCTTTGAGACGCTATATCTAGCCGAACCCGGTGAAGAAGAAGGCGAATATGAACCAGTCTATGAACTTATCGCCCATAAAGACTTTGATAATGAAGCTGAAACTGTAAGAGTTGAATTACCTGCTCCTGAAACCGGTGCTGTCACCACGAAAAAAGAAGGTAGCAACGAAACTGGAAACATCATCTTCATCGTCGCGACCGTAACGGTCTGTGTTAGTGGATACATTATCATGAGAAGAGTATCTAGGAAGAACTTCTTCAAAAGATAGAAAAGCTATCTAAAACTATAGGACGTACCAGGAGGTACGTCCTATTTTGTCTTATTGACTATGCATAAGAAGTGTGGTATAATATATACATATGTACCTTAATATCAGAAACGGAGAAAAAACAGAGAATAGGGGGAAGTCATGTCTCGTCTGGACAATTGGTTTATCTGTACGGACAGCCACTTCGTTTGTGCAGGGCATCGGGATGACAACAATAAATTCTGGATCCCACTAGAGATAAAGGACGCCTTCCCTCGTCGCTCCGGCGAAGAGGCGAAGCCCACAAAGGAAGAGCTGATGTACTGGTGGAACGATGAGTTTTACGACGCATCTCCACTTGAACAGAACAGCTTTTTCTGCGGGAAGGTCTATAACGACCCTCGTCCTGAATACTTCGATGGAGGGTTCGTAGATGGAACCTCTACCGTCCTTGAGTTCAAACGTAACCAGTATACTGGTTACCACATCCAAACTCGGAACACGAAATACGAACTTGGATACATGAACTCGAATTACCGTGACCTTCTTGGCTACATTGCCGAGGGGGTCATCTCAATGGAGGCGGTCGAAGAGACCTTTGGGCTGTTTCGTCGCATGAACGACCCACGTCTTCCGAGATACGTTCTCCAGATGCTTTTGGGGGAGCAAACCTTCGACGAAGGCAGGGTCAGGTCCTACTTCGCGAACCGTCGGCTCCTGAAGTTCTAGGAGAGGCTCAGTTTCTGTAAACCGGGACCGCTTTGGCGGTCCCTTGTCATTTCTAATCAAAAAAATAAGCAAGGATTTTTCCCTGCTTATTTTTTAATTCACGGAAGCCTATTTCGAATTTCGCTTCTCAATAATCTCCTGTGCAACATTTGGCGGAACTTCTTCGTAAGCAAAGAGCTCCATGCTGGAAGCGGCTCGCCCTTGGGTCATGCCACGTAAGTCTCCGGTATACCCAAAGAGGTTCGCTAGCGGACAGAAAGCCTTAATTAGTTTAGCGCCACCATTCAAATCTTCCATTTCATCAACGCGACCACGTCGAGAGTTTATATCCCCAATTACGTCACCCATGAATTCTTCCGGAGTCGTAATCTCTAGTTTCATGATAGGCTCAAGAAGAACCGGGTTAGCTTTCTTAATACCTTCTCTAGTAGCCAAAGAACCAGCCAAGGTAAAGGCGAGCTCAGACGAGTCTACATCGTGATACGAACCGTCATACAAAGTAGCCTTAATATCTACTACCGGATAGCCAGCGATAACACCACCAGCAAGAGTATCTTCGACACCCTTCTGTACCGGCTTACGATATTCTTGTGGAACGACGCCACCCTTAATCATATCGATAAACTCAAAGCCCTTCCCTGCTTCATTCGGCTCAAACTTAATCCAGACATCACCATATTGACCACGACCACCAGACTGTTTAACATGTTTACCTTGGGCTTCGGCAGTTCCACGAATTGTCTCGCGATATGCGACTTGCGGAGCACCAGTATTTGCCTCTACGTTATGTTCTCTTTTTAGACGATCGATAATAATCTCGAGATGTAGCTCGCCCATTCCAGAGATGATTGTTTGTCCAGTTTCTTCATCGGTATGAACTCGGAAAGTCGGATCTTCTTCTGCCATCTTCGAAAGACCAATACCCATCTTCTCTTGGTCGGCCTTAGTTTTTGGCTCAACCGCAATCGATACTGGAGGATCTGGGAATTCAATCGACTCAAGTAAAATCGGACTCGATGGACTACAAAGTGTCGTGCCGGTCGTACAGTTCTTTAGTCCAACTACAGCCGCGATGTCCCCTGCCCCAATTTCGGAAATTTCATTCCTATCATTTGCATGCATTCGAACTAGGCGCCCGATTCTCTCTTTATCTCCGGTCGAAGCATTAAGAACTGTGTCGCCAGACTTTAATTTACCGGCATAAACACGGATAAAAATTAATTTACCGACAAACGGGTCAGTCGCAATTTTGAACGCTAATGCCGTCAATGGTTCAGAATTTTCAGCTTTTCTAACAATCTTATCTCCAGTCTTCGGATCCGTACCAACGGTTTGACCTTGGTCTCGGTCTAACGGGCTAGGCAGATAATCAGTCATAAGGTCAAGCACCTTCTCAACGATAACTCCGCGACCGTCTCCCCCGGTAACTAGGAAGAAATCACCATCTAGGACACGCTTCCTTAGAGCAGACTTTAGCTCGTCGACTGTAATCGCTTCTTCACCTTCGCTAAAGTATTTATCCATTAGAGCCTCGTCGGCCTGAACCGCTTCCTCTACCAACATTGAGCGCGCGTTCTTTGCCTTTTCGAGCATATCTTCTGGAATCTCGCCAACGGTCAACTCGCGGTCAGCATAATCTTTATAAGTATAAGCCTTCATATCGATTAAATCGACAACTCCACAAATATCCTTTTCAAATCCAATCGGAAGATGGATTGCTACGGCATTTTTCGATAAGCGTTTATGAATCGAATCAAGCGATTTATAGAAGTCGCCACCAATCTGGTTAATTTTGTTTACGAAGCAAATGCGTGGAACTCCATATTTTGTCGCTTGGCGCCAAACTGTCTCAGATTGCGCTTCTACACCCATTTTCCCGTCGAAAACCACAACCGCGCCATCAAGAACACGGAGCGAACGCTCGACCTCAGCCGTGAAGTCAATGTGTCCCGGTGTATCAATAATGTTAATCTGATGATCCTTCCAGTAAACAGTAACTGCCGCCGAAGTAATTGTAATACCTCGCTCCTTCTCCTGTTCCATCCAGTCAGTATCAGCGCCCCCAGTTCCGCCTTTAACCAAATCAATCTTATGTTTTAATCCGGTACGATAAAGAATCGCCTCCGAAATCGTCGTTTTTCCTGCGTCAATATGGGCAATAATCCCAATATTGCGTAGATTATGTAAATCCTTAACTGCAGGAGCCATATGCTCCTTATCTTTATTATTTATTTCTCATTTAGAGTTCCACACTCAAAAAGAGATGAATCTACCCCATTCTAGCACATTTTTTCCTAAAAGAAAAGACTAAAACGCTTTAAAATTGACAAAATAGACAAAGTGTGATATAATAAGAATATATCCCTGGCTTAGGCCAGCTTTTTTCTTAAGATGTCTTGAACTGCTGAAGGGTTTGCTTTTCCCTTAGATTCTTTCATAACTTGTCCAACCAAAAAACCAATCACCTTCTCTTCACCAGCCCGAAAATCATCTTGTGCCTTTTTCGTTTCGGGTTTTGCTAAAACTATATCTACAATTTCTTCTAGAGCCCCCAAATCGTTTTCCTGAATCAGCCCCAGTTCTTTCGCAATATTCTTCGCCCCTCGTCCCTTCATTTGCGGATCGAACAGCCGTAAGAAAACTTCCTTTGTCGCCGTTGAACTAAGCTCCTTCTTTTCATTCATTTCAGACAGTTCAATCAAATCTTTTGCGCTCGGTAAATCATTTAAGTATTCTACCGATTTTTCTTCCGCTAAAAGAACCGAAACGAACAAATTCGAAATCGCAGTCAGTTGAGACTCTTTTCCTGACTGGCTCAGTTCTTCAATTTTTCTCATTAGCTCTGGATAATCCAGCAAAATTTCGATAATATCTTCTCGGATGATTTTTTTGAATTTTTTACGGTAATCCGATGGCATCAAAGGTAGCTTAGAGGCCTCCTCCTCAATGAATTCAGAGCTTAAATTAATTGGCGGGAGATCTGGTTCCGGCATATAACGATAATCTTTTGCTTCTTCCTTCGAGCGTTGTCCAGTTGTCTTTCCAGCCCCATCATCCCAGCCTCGAGTCTCCTGAACGACTTTTTCACCAGCATCTAGTAATTTACTTTGTCGTTTAATTTCATATTCCACGGCTCTTTCTACCGCTTTGAAAGAGTTAAGGTTTTTTACTTCCGCTCTCGTCCCGAGCTCTTTAGCTCCCTCTGGCGCAATTGAAACATTGATATCGAAGCGCATATTCCCGTTATACAAATCACCGTAAGTTACTCCCGCATGACACATCAATCTCCATAATTCCTTACAATAATCATGTGCGTCCTTCGAAGAATGAATATCCGGCATCGAAACAATCTCGATTAACGGCGTATCGACTCGGTTTAAATCCACTAACGAATATGTATCAAAATGCGTTAACTTTCCTGCGTCCCCCTCTAGATGCGCGTGTTCAATTCTGATTTTTACCCCCGAAGGAAGCTCGACGTATCCAGGTCCAATAATCGGCTGATAGAACTGAGTAATCTGGAAACCCTTCGGCGAATCTGGATAGAAGTAATGTTTCCGGTCAAAACGCGAAACAGGATTGATTTCGCAATTCATAGCTCGCCCGGCTAGAATCGCTAGTCTTATCGCCTCACCATTTAACCTCGGTAGCATCCCCGGTAAAGCATAACACACCGGCGAAACGCACGAATTTGGTTCTTTCCCGCGCGCATCGTTATCAACCTCGGAGAACAACTTCGTTTTGGTTTTTAATTGTACATGACATTCAATACCGATAGTTGGGATATATTTCATTAGATTGCTCCTAGGTCTTTTAAGGCTTGTTTATAAACTTCTAGAGCATTGGAAGCTTGTTTATACGAAATCTCAAATCCAGATTCATGTGCAATCGCATTTCGAAGCTTATGCGCGCGCCAAACTGAATTTAGATGTGTAAATTTATCGCCAGAACGCTTAAGCCTATCGCCCATCGTTTTCCCTGGTACTCCCATCTCAATCAAAGCCTTATCAAGGAGTTTATCCCCCTCGATAATCGTGGTTACATAGCTCGCAGGGTTTTCCTGTTTTAGGCGATTCTCAATCGACAAAAACTTAGCCTGATAATTTTCCTTATTAAAATGATATTGTCGCTTCCCGGTTAACAAAATTGCGACGAAAACAAAAACCGCAATAATTAAAATAGCGAGCACAAAAGTTACTACACCACCATCCATAAACTACAACCTCCCCATCTTATTATTATTCATCTCTTAACTCCTTAGAAAACTCAATCAAACGTTTATCGCTTCGCCTCGGCCCGACAATCTGAAGCCCAATTGGTAGCCCATCTTTAGTTTTTCCGACCGGAATAGTTAATCCAGGCACTCCCGCTAAATTCAGCGACACTGACATAACATCTTCTAGGTACATTGCGACAGGGTCATTAACTTTCTCACCTAGTTTAAAGGCTGGACTCGGAGAAACCGGCGAAAGAATAAAATCACAATCCGAAAACGCTTTAGCATATTCTTCTACGATCAATGTTCTTGCTTTTGCCGCTTTTAAGAAATAAGCATCATAAAACCCGCTCGATAATACGAAGTTTCCAATCATAATTCGACGTTTATTCTCGGGCATAAAGCCCTCACTTCGAGTATTTTCGTATAACTTATCTAAATTGCTAGAATCTTTCGAACGCAGACCATAACGAACTCCGTCATACCTCGATAGATTACTTGCAACCTCCGCTGGCACGATAATATAGTAAACAGAAAGCGCATATTTTAAGCTCGGCATATCCAATTCAATAATCTCATGACCCCTTGATTTCAGGAATTCAATTTTTGATTTAAGCGCGTCCCGAATCTCCGCATTAACAGAGGTATTATCGAAATCTTTAATGACGCCGACTCGAGCGCGGAAATCAGATGATTCTCGACCATCCGCGACAACGGGAGCGGAATGAGTGCCGGAGCCCCGTGACGACGGGCGCGCAGGCACGAGTCGAGAATCATCTGATCCCGTGTCTGTATCAGCATTATAATAATCCGGCAAAGTCGTCATGTCTTTCGGATCTCGTCCCGCCGTAATCGACATCAATAAATCCATATCTTCAGGCGTCTTCGTAAAAAACCCGACACAATCAGTCGACGAAGCCATTGCGACAACCCCATATCTCGAGATACAACCATAAGTCGGTTTAAGACCATAAACCCCATTGAATGAAGCTGGCTGACGAATCGAGCCTCCAGTATCTGTACCAGTCGCAAACTCAACTATATCAAGCGCAACCGCAACCGCCGAACCTCCTGACGATCCTCCAGCAACACGTTCCTTATCAAATGCGTTCAAAGTCGGCCCGAAATATGAATTTTCAGTTGAAGAACCATGTGCGAAAGCGTCCATATTCGTTCGCCCGATCATAATTGCCCCTTCGTCCTCGAGTTTTTTCACCGCTGTCGCCGTAATTGGCGAGGTGAACCCTTCTAGGATATGCGCCGAAGCTGTCGATTCCCCTTCCAGGCTCAAGAAATTATCTTTAAGCGCATACGGAACTCCTGCTAGGCGCCCAACTTCTTCTCCTCGCTTTATTTTTTCATCAATCTCGCGCGCTTTCTTTAATGCACCTTCCTCATTCAAAAAAGTAAATATATTATAATCGCTAAAATGCTTCGCCTTCTCAAGCGCATCTCTTACCAATCTCTCTGCTGAAACCTTTTTATTCGCAATTTTCATCATAATACCTTTGGTACTTTAATTTGATGTTCTTTCTCCTCTTGTGCTAAACCAAGTAGCTCTTCGCGACTGGCGTCTTGCGGTAAAATCTCATCTTCTCGCCAAACATTTTCCATCTCAAAGACCTGATAAGTCGGCTCAATTTCGTCAGTATTTAATTTATCGAGCTGAGAAATATATTTAATAATATCTTGTAAATCCTTACCTAGAGAAGTAACTTCATCTTCAGATAAAGAAAAATTCGACAAACTAGCCAGATGTAAAATATCCTCGCGTTTTATTTCCATAGTATAAATTATACCACTTATTTGACGTTTCTAAAGAGGATTTTTTTAATATATTGAAAAATCGGCTTCGCTTCTTTTAGGTCGAGGAAGTAACTTGCAATTAAGTAAGCAATGGAAGAAATTGCTGTGATAACCAAGAATTTCGGGATTGTAATTACGAGCGAGGTATCAGTCGCCATCAACGGAATAAATTTTGTCATCGAGAACGCAACGCATCCTGTAATTGCTGTCGCAAACAGCATCCTGAAAAATGCTCGCCAGAATGCTTTGTTTAATAGTTCTCCATTAGAGCGTCTTTGCAATAAATAAAGCAAAACAATAATTTCAGCTAAAGCTCCAATCGATTGCGCAAGCCCCAGGCCATCAACCCCCCACCCAAGTAGATAGAACCATATCGAAAGCATAATTGTTAACCCAATCGCAAAAATAGAAACATAGAACGGCGTTTTTGTATCTTGAAAAGCATAGAAACCTCTCGAAGCGATATGAAAGACAGAACGCGCAAAAATTGCAATACAGAGCGCTCCAAGAACCGACGCAATTGTTCCGTTACTATCATTATTACCAATATTCGAAATAAAGCTTGTAACATATCCCCGTCCAAAGAAAGCGATAACCGTGACTGGAAGCGCAATCCAAATTATTGTTCGGAGCGCTTGTCTGAACGTATTAAAAAATTCATTTTTATCACCAGAACCCAGTTCTTCGGTCAACTTCGGGAAAAATGCCGTCGAAATTGCGACTCCAACTAGATTCACGGGCATTTGATGTAATGAAGAAGCCTGATTAAACGAACGTACTGCTCCAGCCCCCATTCTAGAAGACAGGTTCGTATTTACAATTCCATTAATGTAATCAATTCCCTGGTCTAGCGAGCGTGCTGGTAGTAGCCTTAGAATTGAACGAAAACCCTGATTCTTCCAACGGATTTTAAAGTCATAATCCATCCCGAGTCCAAAAACTCCAATCAAAGCGACGATTAACTGTAATACGGCGCCGAGAATAACCCCAAGCGCAACTCCCATAATTCCTCCCTCAAAAATCTGGATTCCAAATATATTAATCCCCCCAGTAAACCAAGTAATACCAATAATAATTCCGACATTATATATTGCTGGAGCAAATGCATAAAAGATAAACCGTCCGACCGCCTGTTGGATTGAAGTTAAAACCGTCGCAATACTAAATAGGAACGGGTTTATTGCAATTACTCTCGTCATATTAATTGCGAGCACCATTCCAGACTCATCAAGGCCAGGGCTAACAATGTATCTAATTAGCGGGTCTGCAAAAATCATAATTAAAACACTAGCTATCAAAGTTAGAACCGCTAATAAGTTAAGCAAACTAGACGAAAGCTCCCAGGCCGATTTTTTATTTCCTGCTACCAGGCGCTGATTGAAAACCGGCACAAACGAAACCGCCAAGGCTCCGGAAGTTAAAATGAAAAACATGAAATCCGGAATCGTGAACGCCGCTGTATATGCGTCAATTCCTGTCGGGTAAGTCCCGAGATAATATGAGTTTAGTAAACGGTCGCGAAACAATCCAAGTAAAGCCGAAACTAGAGTTGACGACGCCAAAACGATTGCCGCTGATTTTACCGACAATTTCATTTGAGCTAACGCGACGACTGACTTAAATTTGAACTTCCGCATATATATAATATATCATACATAAAAAAATTATGTTTTTTATAAATTTAGTGTATAATAATGACATGGCTAAGAAAAAATCTGAAGTGATTTTGCCGTCTAAATCTAAAAAGAAGGTAAAATCCTCTAAAAAAACTGCGAATAAACTTACGAAGAAGAACATGAACCTCTACTCGAGCTTAAGCTATAAGTATCGAGCAAAACAAGAAGCTAATTCGCGCAGACGCGCCGAAGAATTAGCGAAATTACCGAAAGAGCCCGTAAAAAGGTTCTTTGCTAGACTTCATCCTAAGCGAGTCTTTAAGTGGTGGTTCTCTTGGCGAGGTCAAAAAACAATCCTGAAATTCTGTGCTGCCTGTTTCTTGATTTTAATTATCTTCATCGGCGGATTATTCCTGTATTATAAGAAAGATCTTGACGAGATTCGCCTTGACGAAATGTCCATTTCTGAAACCGTAAATACATATCTCGACCGTAACGGAAAAGTACTCTGGAAAGATACCGGAAGCGAAGATTATCGTCTTGTTGTTGACGCGGATGAAATTTCTGATTATATGTATAAAGCAACGATTGCGATTGAGGATAAGAATTTTTATAATCACATCGGCGTAGATTTTGGAGCTTTAGTTCGCGCTACCTTATCTACTGTGACTGGTCAGGGCGTCCAGGGTGGTTCAACTTTGACCCAGCAATTAATCAAACAAGTTTATTTCTCGGATGAGGCCGCAAGCGAAAACCGTGGTGGCTTAACTCGTAAGATTAAGGAATTGATTCTTTCAATTGAACTTGAGCGCATGTATTCTAAGGACCAGATCCTGACCATGTATCTAAACCAATCTCCTTATGGTGGTCGTCGTAACGGTGTTGAGTCAGCCGCCCAAACCTATTTCGGAAAGCATGCAAAAGATCTAGACTTAGCTGAATCTTCTCTTCTCGCTGCGATTCCTAATAACCCTGGCGTTTTGAACCCATACAATACTTATGGAAACGATATGTTGATTGAACGACAACATAAAGTTCTAGATGACATGGTTTCGATGGGATATATCTCTAAGGAAGAATCCGAAGAGGCGAAAGAAGTCGCAATCTTAGACACAATTAAACCGGAATCTAGCCAATATGCCGACATGCTTGCGCCCCACTTCGTCCTAGAAGTTAAGTCTCAACTTGAGGATAAATACGGAATTCAGACTATGCGCGCCGGCGGTTGGACGATAAAAACAACTCTAGATTATCGTGCTCAGGAAATCGCCGAAGATGCTGTCGCCGTCGGAGCTGGACATACGTATAAAAACAGCAGTGATAATATTGCACTAGTTTCAGTCGACGTCGAGACCTCCCAGGTTGTTGCTATGGTTGGCTCAATCGATTTCTTTAACGCTTCCTATGGCGAATTAAATGTCACGACCGACTCTCTAATCGAGCCAGGCTCTTCGATCAAGCCGATTCTCGATTACTCTCCGCTCTTCATGGAACGCGAAGGAATTAACTATGGTCCAGGCTCGGTCTTGAAAGATGAAAACATTAATCGTCTTTATTGTGCCGGTTATTCTGGTAGCTGTTCCCTAACTAACGCGACTGGAACTTTTTACGGGAATGTAACTATTCGCTTCTCGCTCGGACACTCTCTAAACATCGCCGCCGTAAAAGCCCTATATATCAATGGCGTAGACAACTCTCTTGAAGTCGCCCACGCTCTCGGAGATGTCTCCTACTGTAAGGATCGTGAAGACTATGGTCTTTCTATCGCGATTGGCTCTGGTTGTGGCGTAAAAATGGTAGAACATGCGAACGCTTACGCTTCGATCGCTCGAGGTGGAACCTATAAAGACTTAGCTTACGTTCTAGAAATCAAGAACTC
>JAFOHW010000045.1 GCA_017421685.1 Candidatus Saccharimonadota bacterium
AACATTTTGGAGACTCTTCGACTTCGGCGGATTCTGGGAAGGCTATTTTGAAAGATATGAAGACGATAGTCTTAGTTAATAAATCTTCAGCTTCGGCTTCGGAGATTGTTGCAGGAGCATTGCAGGATTATGGAAAGGCGATGATTGTTGGGGAGACGACTTATGGAAAAGGCGTGGTTCAGAATTTGTATGATTTATCAGGTGGGACGGTGCTTAAAGTTACGACGGCAGAATGGTATACCCCGAAGGAACGCTCGATTAATGGTGAGGGGATAAAGCCGGATATTGAAGTCGAGAGGAGTTACGAGGACATTAATGCGATGCGTGACCCCCAGATGAAAAAAGCGAAGGAACTTTAAAATTAGGCGTTTTTCTCTGTTAATGCGGAGTTTTTATACGCGCTAGAATAGGAGGAGTAGAATGAAAATTGTGATTGCGACAGCGGTTTATTATCCGATGACGAATGGCGTTGCGGTTTTTTCGCATACTCTAGCGCAAGGATTAGCGGAGAGGGGGCATGAGGTTTTAGTTCTATGTCCGTCGCAAACTGGGAAAAATTATGTTAGGAATGACGGAAAAGTTAAGATAAATTATTTAAAGTCTATTGATGTTAAAGTTTATCCAGACCAAATTAATGATGTTCCGCCGAAGAAGAAGTTTTTAGGGTTAGAGCTTCCGCATTTGTTTTATAAAAAAGGATTTAAGGTTTCGGTTTTCCCGGCGATTGAGATAAAGCGAGCGCTGGATAAGTTCCGGCCGGACGTGGTTCATATTCAGATTTCGGACCCGATTGGGCTTTCGGTCGTGTCTTATGCGAGAAAAAATCAGATTCCGATAGTTACGACAGAACATAACCAGCCGGAGGTTATTACGGAACCATTAAAGATGCCGAAAGTAGTAAAAAAACCGGTTAATGCTTTACTTTCTTCGTATTTTAGAAATCGACAGAGTAAGAGCGACTTTGTCACTATGCCGACGGAACAGGCGATTCGGAATTTATTGAAAGAGCGGGAACTAAAAGTCCCGATTGCGGCGGTTTCAAACGGGGTTGATTTATCTAATTTTAAGCCTGGGAAAACTCCGGCGGAGATTTATAAGAAATATGGTGTACCGAAAGATAAGCCGATTGTTTTATATGTTGGGAGAGTTGATCCAGAGAAGAAGGTTGGGACGGTTGTCTCGGCGTTTAAGGAGGTTCTGGAGAAAATTCCGGAGGCGAGAATGGTTATTGTTGGGGATGGAGTAGATAGATTAAGGCTAGAAAAGGAAGCTAAGGAACTCGGGATTTCGGATTCTGTAATATTCTTAGGGCGAGTTTTACCACCGGATTTGTACGAACTTTATAAGGCGGGGTCGGTTTTTGCGACGGCGAGCGAGATCGAGACGCAGGGGATTGTTTTAATTGAGGCGGCGGCGACGGGATTGCCGTTAGTTGCGGTAAATAAGGGGGCGGTTTCGGAAGTTTGTCGGACGGGAGAGAACGGTTTCTTATGCGAGCCAGGAAATACTGCGGAGATTTCGGACGCGCTAATTAAGATTTTAACAGATGAGAAATTAAGAGAGAAGTTTTCTGAGAATTCGATTAAGATTGCGAAAGAACACGATTTTGAGACAACGCTAGATAAGTTTATAAATATTTATCGTAAAGTTATTAGTAGTTAAGATTCTTTACGGTTAAGATTCGCGTTTTTATCTAGAAATATGGTATAATATGTTTCATGAATAGATATGAACCGTTAAAAATAGAAGAAAAATGGCAAAAGATTTGGGAAAAGGAAGAGACCTTTAAGGCGACCGAAAAGGAGGGGGTTCCGAAGATGTATCTTGCGGAGATGTTCCCATATCCTAGCGGGGCGGGTCTTCATGTTGGACACGTTCGGAATTTTACAATTGTCGATGTTTTAGCGCGGTTCTATCGACAACAAGGGGTTAATGTTATGCGTCCTTTTGGGTATGATACTTTTGGGCTTCCGGCGGAGAATTATGCGATAAAAACAGGGCGTTCGCCCCAGAGTGTTACTGAAGAAAATATTGCGAATTTTCGGAAACAAGCAAAGAGGATTGGGCTAGCGATAGATTGGACTAGAGAAGTAAATACTTCGGATCCTGAATATTATAAATGGACACAGTGGTGCTTTTTACAGTTATATAAGAAAGGCTTAGCTTATCAGAAAGAATCTTATCAATGGTGGTGTCCAGAAGATCAGACGGTGCTCGCGAATGAACAAGTTGAGGGCGGAAAGTGTTGGCGTTGCGGACATGAAGTTGAAAAGAAAAAGATGAAGCAATGGTTTTTTAAGATTACGGAATATGCGGATGAGCTACTAGATGAAATTGATACGTTGGATTGGCCGGAGAAGATTAAGACGATGCAGAAGAATTGGATTGGGAAGAGTGTTGGTGCTGAGGTGGAATTTGCGATTACTACACAGCCCTTTTCTCGGTCCGTTCCTTCGCGCCCGTCGTCACGGGGCTCAGTCACTACTCTTGCTCCCGTTGTCGCAAATGACCTCGAAAAGGACTACGTAAGTAATCGCAAAATTACAGTCTTTACGACTCGGCCGGATACGATTTATGGGGCGACGTTCTTAGTTTTGGCGCCAGAGTATCCAGGACTTGACTTTATTGTTTCAGATGATGCGAGAGAAATGGTCGAGAAATATCGAGCGGAGGCGCTTTTAAAGTCGGAAATTGAACGGCAGGAGAATAAGGATAAAACCGGAGTATTCACAGGGGCTTTTGCGATTAATCCGGCGACTAAAGAAAAGATTCCAATATATGTTGCGGACTATGTTTTGGCTGGGTATGGAACTGGGGCGATTATGGCGGTTCCGTCGATGGATGAGCGAGACAAGGAATTTGCGGAAGCACATGATTTGCCAATCGTTGAGACGGAGTTATGCGAATTCGGTCGATTCGGAACGCCGAAGACGACTTATAAAATGCGAGACTGGTTAATTTCGAGACAAAGATATTGGGGTTGTCCGATTCCGATTGCGTATGATAAAGAAGGAAACCCGCATCCGATTCCGGAAGACCAGTTACCGGTTTTGATTCCAGAAGTAGATGATTATAAGCCGGATAATTCGGGAAGAAGTGCGCTTGC
>JAFOHW010000046.1 GCA_017421685.1 Candidatus Saccharimonadota bacterium
GAAGCTACAAGAATCGGCAAATAAAATTGAGTCGGCAAAGACGACTTCGCGCTCGATTGAACGAAAGCTGAAGAATGTTGAGGAATTGCCGGAAAGTGAGTCGGTCAAGTTAATTGGGGAAATATAAATAGATTAATTTAATAATAATTTCTAAACAGCTAATAAGCTAATCAACTTTTTCTTAAGTTTGTTGCGAAATCTCGGCAGAATAAATTTAAAAATCTTAGGCGGACCTCTCGCATGGGACGGACATGCTCCGGTCCGTAAGATTTTTAAATTTATTTGGAGATTTCACGAGACTTAAGAAAAACCCGATTAGCTTATTTACTTTTATTATTAGAAATCATTATCGTATTAATTTTCATCCTGTTTAGGCTTAGATTAAGCGGAAGAAGTGAGACTTATTTTTTCAGAGGTTAAAATACTTATGTCATAATTTTCTTTGGGTTATGCTTGAAAATAAAAATAAAGTATGTATATAATACGCACCAGGTTGGCTTCGGAGAATTAGTGATTCATCGCAGGAACTTAATAGGTTCGTGCTGTGTGAGGTAATCATTAAACGACTAGTCTAGGATAGCTAGGTTACCAGGAAGGAGATAAAATGACCATAGAAATAAACCTTCTATGTATCGTAATTCCGCGGCGTAAATCCGTACCGAAGAAAAAATCTGTTAAGTAGAAATACTTAACAGACCAACCTTACGAAAAGCGTCCTAGAGCGCTTTTCTTATGCTTTTATTATAGCACAGTTTTAAGTTTTTGTGCTATAATTTAGTTATGGTTATATTTAATAAACGTTTTTCTAGTATGGTCGGTTTACTTTCATGTATGTCGGCTGGACTAGTTGGTTCAACTGTTTTAGCTTTTATTCTATTATCTTCTAATATGGTTTCTGCCGGTGACTCGGTAGTTTCTGATGTAACTATCGCTGTTCCTATTTCTTGTACCTTATCCGGTACTGGGAATAATAGTCATACGGATACTATACCTAATGGGACTACTAGCTCGGATATAGGAACTACGACACTAAAAATAACCTGTAATGACCAAGAAGGTTTTTCTATTTATGCGATAGGATATACAGGAGAAGTATACGGTACTACTACGTTAGTAGGAAATAGTACTGGACAAACTATCGCTACAGGAACCGCAACTTCTGGAGCTAATTCTAACTGGGCGATGAAACTAGGAACTAATTCAGGAGCTACTTATCCAGTAACACTACAGAATGGATATGGAAGCTATAGTAATGTCCCTACTACTTATACTAAAGTAGCAGAACGACAATCCGCTACCGATATTGGTACTTCAGCGATAGGAGCTGAAGTTACTACGACTTACCAGGTCTATGTTTCTGGCTCACAGTTAGCTGATACATATTTAGGTAAGGTTAAATATACTTTGGTCCATCCATATGACAGTGGAGCTCCAGCTATCCCATTAGCGGAGAGCGATTGCCCGGCGAATTCAGTTTGTTATGCTCCGAATTCGGGAGATATTGTGGGGACGATGGTATCCGGAACAGATTCCTCAGATTTGAAATCGATCTCGGCTAATGCGCAGGCAGGTAAACAGACTTATACGACTACTGTGTTTGGTAACTCTACTTCCACCGCTACTATCGCTAGTGCTTCCCTTATTGAATTAATTGCTCCAAATTATTCTCGCTCCGGTTACGGTTTCGTAGGCTGGTCTACAGATTTTAACACTACGTCTTCTAGTACCATTTATGGCCCAAACGAAACCATAGATAAACCTAGCAGTGTCGCCGACCATGGCTTAATTCTTTATCCAGCCTGGGTTAAGAGCGAAGGAAGTTTACAGGATTCTACTAAAGTAACTACGCTTTGCGGTTCAGGAGCTGGTAGCCTTACTCAAGCTACATGGGATACTGCTAATAGTAAAATGAGTGCTACTTTATCTAGCGTTACCGCTCTAACTGACCAAAGAGACGGTAATACTTACGCTATCGCTAAGCTTTCTGATGGGAACTGTTGGATGATAGAGAATTTAAGATTAGATGCTGATAATACGACAGGAGACACTAATAAGAATCTAGCTCAAGGTTATGGTACATCTACTACTTATGGTAATTTTACTGGTTTAGCTACTTCGGAAAATGCTAACTTCTCTAACACTAATCCTCCAGTAGCTAATAGTTTATATAGTACAGATGGTTCTACGGCTAATACTATTCAAGGAGGTAATAGCTCTTATTATGCTTCTCGTATGCCACGTTATAATAATAGCAATATAAATCGTACTTTAGGGGCTAGCCAAAGACTTGGCGGAGGCGGAACCTACTATCACTGGTATAGTTATGGCAATTACTATACCTGGGCTTCAGCGATGGCTAGCGTAATAGAATACACTGGACCTACTACTCAAACAGAAGGTAAAACTAGTGAGACCGCTAACACCTCACTTTGCCCTGCTGGCTGGAGACTACCTTATGGGAGGAATAGCGGCAATGGTATTACTTCTAAAGGCTTCTCTTATCTAGATTCTTCGATGGGGGGTACTGGCGTAACGAACTACTCTTCCTCTACTACTCCTACTGGTGCTGATAGATCTGTTGTCTGGCGTAGTTTCCCGAATAACTTTATCTACTCCGGTGACTTCTATATGGCGTCGGCGACTAATCGAAGTAGCAATGGAGATTATTTGTCTTCTACTGCCTACAATGGTACTCGTTCTTACGCCTTATACCTATCTGGTGCGGGCTTCCGGCCAGGCACTGATGATTTAGGCAGTAAGTTTAAAGGGGTCTCTATTAGGTGCGTAGTCGCTAATTAGTATTACTTTGCCCCCCTGGAGGAGGGAGAGGAAATTTCGGTTTTTGAGGATTATATATGATATATAGTCGTGAAATTGTATTACGTTGTCACATGGTGGGGGTTTGGCGTAATAGCTGTGGTTTGGATAACTTCAAGCGAGGTGTGGCGTGGTATAATTATTTTATAGTTTTAGAGCAATTTATAGGTTAAAGATAAAAAAGGAGGGTTTGTGCCGTTAAATCAGAAACAGAAAGAAGCTGTCGAATATTTAGAGGGGCCGTTACTGGTTTTAGCGGGGCCAGGAACTGGAAAGACGCAGTTATTATCGGAGAAGGTTGCGTATATTTTGAAAAATACTGATACGAATCCGGAGAATATTCTTTGTCTGACTTTTACTGAATCTGGGGCGTCGAATATGCGAGAGAGACTAAAGACTATTGTCGGAAAAGAAGGGCTTAAGGTTAATATCGGGACTTATCATGCTTTTGGGTCGAATATTTTAGCTCAATATAAGAATTATGCGGAAGAATATGACCGAGTTTTAGACTCGGCGATTGATGAGGTTACGCAGTTTAAAATTATTAAAGAGATTCTCGAAACTCTTCCGGCGAGAGATATTTTAAGAAAGGATAACGTTAAAGATATTATCAGTGTTATTTCTTCGGCAAAATCGGCGGGGCTTTCGGCGAAAAATTTAGGAGTTATTGCAGAGCAGAATTTAGAGGATTCGAAAGTCTTATCGGAGGCGATTTCTCCGCTTCTGAAAGAGATTGTGCCTCGGAATTTTAAGGAATCCTATGAAAAAGCGTATAGACCTATATATGAGTTATTGGAAAAGTATACTGATCGGGCTTCGATAATCGCTTTTGAGCCCGTAAGCTTGGACGAGCATCCTCGAGCGTGTTCCGAAAATGATATATCGAAGCCCAGGATTGAGCGTTCGATTTCGATTTTGGCGAGAGATTTAAAAGGTGCGATATTAGAGGCGGAGAGTACAGAAAAGATAAAACCGTTGTCGAACTGGAAAGATACGTATTTTGAGAAAGATGGGAGGGGCAATTATCGGCTTAAGGATAGAGTTGCGAATAAGAAGTTGGCTTCAATTTCTAAGGTCATGGAGAAATATGATAAATATTTACTCGAAAATGGGCTTTATGACTTTGATGATATGATTCAAGAGGCGGTGCGAGTCTTAAAGACGGATGCTGGGTTTAAGGCGACACTGTCGGAGCGATATCAGTTCATTATGTTAGATGAATTTCAAGATACGAATCCGTCGCAGTTTTCGATTATAAAAGAGTTAACGGACTACGAGAAGCCATTGATTATGGCTGTCGGAGATGATGATCAGGCAATTTATGAGTTTCAGGGGGCGCTCTCGACGAATATGGTTGATTTTCAAGAACATTATTCGGCGAATGTGATACCTTTGGTCGAAAATTATCGTAGTACGCAGGAAATTTTGGATTTTTCACGAGAGATAATAAATCAAGCGACGGATAGGTTTGCGGATAAGGAATTGTTTGCGCATAAAGAAAATCCGAAGGAATCGCAAATTCATCGATATGAGTTTTTATCTTCGGATATGGAGTATGGGTTTGTTGCGAAGAAGATTTCAGAGCTAATTTCTAACGGAGTTAATCAGAATGATATTGCGGTTATCTCGTATAAAACAAAGTATTTTATGCCGTTGTTACCGTTTTTAAAAGCATATCCGGAGATAAATATCGCCTACGAGAAGCGAGATGATTTATTTGAAAATGAAAGAATCCACCAAATTTTGACGATGGCGAGATTTGTTTATGAGCTTGCGAACGAGAGAAATGAAAACACTTCGATCGTTGAGATATTGTCTTATCCATTCTTTAAACTACCAATGTTAGACGTTGTTAGATTAGTTGGTGAGGCGAGGCGAGGAAAAAGATCGGTTTTTGAGTATTTAAGCGCGTCCGAAAACTCCGCAATAACAGAGGTTGCGACGTTTTTTGCGAATCTGGTCGCAAAATCGTTTAATGAGCCGTTAGAGATATTTTTAGATTACTTAATTGGGGCGATTCCGCTTGAAGGGTATCGTTCGCCGTTTCTAGAATATTATACTGGGGCAGGCGAATATGAGGCGTTTTCGCTGTATGAGAGCTTAGCGTCGTTAAAGGGGAAATTAAGGAAACATTTCGGGGAAAAGAGCTTAAAATTAGTAGACTTGATTAATATGGTCGATGATTATATCTAGGCGGAAATGTCGCTTAATACAACGAGTCCATATAAGGATTCGGACGAGGCAGTCTCGATTTTAAGCGCTCATAAGGCGAAAGGGCTGGAGTTTAAATACGTCTTTATCATTTCGGCGGATCATACGGCTTGGGGGAAAGGTAAAGGAAACAATAACCTTCTATCGCTCCCGAAGAATTTAACGCATATTCGCCATACGGGAATGACGGATGGAGAAAGACTACGCGTTTTATATGTCGCTTTGACGCGAGCGAAGGACACGTTATTTATTACAAATTCTTTGCGTGATTTTAATGGAAAGTCGCCGGAAAGATTAGAGTATTTTGAAGAATATGTTGAGGGAGATGAGATTATTTCGCCGTTCATTCCAGATAAAAAGGTTCGGACAGTTTACGAGATGGTTTCGGACAAAGAAGTGACAAAGAATTTAAGGAACTGGCTTTCGCCGTATGTTAAATTATCTCCGGATATGCGGTCACTATATAAGGAAAGGGTTGCAAACTATAAGCTTTCGGCTTCGGGGTTGACTTCGTTTATCGATATTGTTTATGCTGGTCCGCAGGAGTTCTTCAAAAATTACGTTTTACAGGTTCCAAGGGAGCCTGAGACGGAAGCTTTGGCGTTTGGGAACTTGATCCATAAGGTTTTTGAAGCGGTTACAAATAATGGGATATCCGATGAAGAGGCGATTCAGCTGTTTTTGGAGGAGCTGGATAAGAGGGAGCTTCCAGTTGAGATAAGCCAAAAAATTCGCGAGAGAGGGCCGGAAGATTTGATGATTTCACTTAAAAAGTTCGGGGATATTCTAAGACAAGGGAAGGCAGAGGTTAACCTTTCTCCGGAAAAGCTTTCTATAGAAGGGGTTCCAATAACTGGAAAAATTGATCATATCTCGATTGATGAAAAAAATAAAACGATAGAGATTTATGATTTTAAAACTGGTGGGTATCATAAAGAAAAATGGCGTTCTCATGCGACGTTATATAAATATATGCTACAACTTGGGTTTTACAAATTGCTACTTAATAATTCGCCGACTTATGCGAAATATAAGGTAGAACGAGCGCATATCTTGTTTGTTTCCCCGGACAAAGATGATGAAGTTTATGATAAGGTTTATGAGTTTAATGATGAAGATGAAAAGGAATTAATTTCTTTGATTCAGGCAGTTTATCGGCTTATTTCGACACTAGAGTTCTTAGATGATGAGAGGATTTTTGTCCCTGCGGACAATAATTTAGGTCTTAAGGATATAAAGGAGTTCGTTGACTTAATTATCGGAAAGGAAAACGCCTAGTTTTTCGTTTCTGCTTAAGCTTGCGATTTTGACAGATAAGTAGTATAATTTTCCTGCATCTGGAAATAACAGATTGGACCTTTTGAAAAGGGGGTGATATAGTTGGCTACTTGGACTTGTCCTAAGTGCGGTCACGTCATGATGTCGGAAGCCGAGTACAGGCGCCACATGCAAGAGTGTGGTCTTGGCTATAGGCCGAAGACTTGCCCTAGCTGTAAGGGTTCTGGTCGCGACGTCTGGGGACGTTGGTGTCAGACCTGCAATGGGGCCGGTACGGTCCGTTAGGAGGCCCTCGAGGTAATATTAACCCAGGCGAGGTTTCTCGCCGTGATAGGTAGTCAGCTAATGGCAAGGCTTTAAGTCTTGCCATTAGTTTTAATCTGTGGTAAAATAGTTGTAATTATGGCAAAGAAGAATAATACTAAGAGAAAATTAGTTGGGCTCGTTTCGGAAGAATCTGGGGTTCGTGCTTATTATACGAAGAAAAATACGATGAATACTCCTGATAAGTTGAGTCTTCGAAAGTATGATCCAAAACTTCGTAAGCACGTTTTGTTTGTTGAGACAAAAAAGAATCTAGGACGAAACGAAGTTAAAGAGAAGAAACGCTAATCTCGATAAATTAAAAAATACCCTCATGATGGGGTATTTTTTTGTTATTAAGCCTGTGCTGTTTAAAACTTATGACTTAATTTAGTCGTTTTAGTGTTTAATCTATATTTTATATCGCGAAGGACGTTCATGAAATATACAAATGATTCGTATGGCGAGGAATAAGCGGAGAAATAAGCGTGAACATCGCCGTCGTTCCAATATTTTGTGCACATTGAATAGGGATGGTCGGAAGTTGTTAGATAGCGCCAATCCCGGATTAATTTTTCGTCTTCTGTCTTTAAAATCTTTTCCCTTAAATCATATAAGTCTTTCATCGCGGAGGTTTGCATGGCGTTAGAGAGCCAGGCGGAGAGGTCGCGCTCGGTATCGGCCCAAGTCACAGTTTCTGGCATAGAAATTTCGGCTTTTGGTTCCATAAGGTGACAGGCCTCTGAGACGGTAACAAATTTATTATCATAGTCTTTTAGCCAAGAATCGATAAAGTCGTATAGAAAGTCAAAAATGCCGGAGTCTTTCCATTGGTGTTCGCCGAAGGTTTCAAAATCCATGAATAGATTGATTAAATTTCCGCGAAGACAATCTAGTTCGAGCCAGTTTTTATATTTTTCAACGGTTAGAGGCCAGCCTTCCCATCCGCGATTTGAAAATCTAAAGGCAATGTCGTCGGAAAGACGATAATTCTTGGTTAGAAGTCTTAGATTTTTACATCCTTTCGGGCGATAGACGTAATTTGGGCTTTTATATTCTAGGACTTTGTCCCAACCTTCGGCGAGAATTCCTATATAATTCTTTTTTTCGGCCCAGAGGGCGAGCTTATCGTTATAAGCGAGTTCGGTGTTCCTGAAGATTTTCGGCTCGACACCAAATAATTTTTTAATTTTTTTCGCATGGAGATTAACTTGTTCTTCGAATTCTGCTTCATTGAAGAAGAAGGCGAGGGAATGATAGTAGGTTTCGCCGACGATTTCGACTTGTCCGGTATTAACTAATTTTGCAATTTTTTCAATTAACTCGGGATAGAAGATTTCGGCTTGGTCTAGCCAGGTTCCGGTTATTGATAGGGATACTTTAAACTCGGGATAGTTCTTTATGTTTTTTTCTAAAAGTTCAAACATCGGAAAGTAGCTTTTTTTGGCGACTTTTTTAAAAATACGTTCGTTGGATTGTCTGCCGTCGAATTCATCTTTGAAATAATCGGAAGTATTTGCGACGTCAAAAATCGAATATTCGCGGTAGCGAACTGGCTGATGAACATGTAAATATAAGCAGATAGCTCGCATCTTTAATTTTTCTTATGCTTTACGGTATCATTATAAATCTTTAGACATTTTTTCGCAACTTTTTCCCAGGAAATTTTATTATATTCATTTTTAATATTGGTTTTTAAAGTTTTTTCCAGCGGTTCGTTTTCGGCAATGGCGAGGATTTCTTCGGCGAGTTTTTTACAATCCCAAAAATCATATTTTAGAGCTGACCAAATTATTTCAGAAACGCCGGATTGTTTTGTCAAGATCAGGGCGTTTCCATGGTGTGCGGATTCGAGAGCGGTTAGACCGAAAGGTTCCGAGATGGAGCTCATGACGAAAATATCGGTTAGGGCATAGATATCACGGAGCTTTTTTCCACGAATAAAGCCAGTAAAAATAACATTTTTTGCGATTCCAAGCTTCGCGGAAAGACTAACTAATCCGTTTCTTTCTTCGCCATCGCCAGCGAGAATGAAAATCAACTTTGGATTTTTTTCGATAGCTAATTTTGCGGATTTTAGAAGGTTTTTTAAGCCTTTCTGAACTGTGAAGCGTCCGACGGTTGAGACTATGGTGTAGCCATCATCTTTCAAACTATTTATATAGTCATAGAGATCTTTATCAAGAGCGTAGGGAATATTTTTGTAGTCTTCATCAAGGGAATTGTAGACGACTTCGATTTTTGAGAGCGGAATATGATATTTTTCGTGAATAATGCGTTTTGTAATTTCGGACACGGCAATAATTTTATCGGCCATCATAAGTCCTTCATGTTCAATTTCATGGATTAAGGGGTTTCCGTGATTCATACCGGCGCGATCGAATTCGGTCGCATGAACATGGGCGATTAGAGGAACGTTCAATTTCTTTTTTGCGAGAATACCGGCTTCATAGGTTAGCCAATCGTGAGCATGGATTACATCTGGTTTATGGGCTTTAATGTATTTTTCAGTAAAGTCACAATATTCTTTTTGAATTTCGCGCATTGAGATCATCTTTTCGTCATTAGTAGGTATGATTTTGTCGAAGATTTTTTCTGATTCATAAGTACCTTCGCCATATTTGTAGATTGGTCCCAAATTGGTTGCGGGAATAATTTTCATGAAGTTGACGTTTTTATGTTTTGCCTTATAGGGAACTACAAATTCGATATTCGTACCTTCTTTAGAAAGAGCTCTGGCCATGTTGAGACAAGCAACCCCCAGACCCCCACTATTGTGAGGCGGAAGTTCCCATCCTAACATAAGTATTTTCATCTTTTTTATTTTACCATATAATTTCATTTTTAGGGATTTGTATGGTAAAATAAGATAGTAAACCGCTGTAGGGGTATAGCTCAGTTGGTAGAGCACAGGTCTCCAAAACCTGGTGTCGGGGGTTCAAGTCCCTCTGCCCCTGCCACAATATGGCTCTAGGAAGCTTTTTTTGTTTGGAACCCCCGAAACTTC
>JAFOHW010000047.1 GCA_017421685.1 Candidatus Saccharimonadota bacterium
AACCAAAACAACTCTACACTCTCCACCCTTTACACACATCCCGATTCAGGCCTCTTTCAACGTCGGATTCGGTCCGAATCTGATTCTATTTTAGCATAGGCGAAATCATTGTCAACCTTGTTTTTTAAAATTTTTCATGTTGTAATATTTTTTCACAACTCCAAATTTTACAGAGGTAAAATCAAAAAACCGAACACTTTATTCTTGACTAATGATAAAAAGATGTAATAGTTTTATTATTCTGCCGAAATTTTACCGTTGAAAAAATATTATTATAAAACTATTAGTGTTATAATTATTCTTATGAATTGGAGGAAATGGCTTGATGGATTCGTTTTAGCAGGAAAAGGAATCCTCTTAGCGACAAAAGAAAAACGTTTCTGGTATGGATTCATCCCATCTTTTATCTTCTTCGGCATGTTAATGAATCTACTTGCCAGTGGAACCGGAAAATTCGAACTCATGGGAGTCCTCGGCTTTCCTGAAAACCTAAGAATCCTTCTTGACAGCTTTTTGAGTATTTTTGGAATTAACCAGCCTTTTCTCGATTGGCTCCCAGTCTTTGCTATTTCACTGCTTCAGGGGATCTTAATCGGTCTAATCGTTCTCCTCTGGAATAAAAAACGTGAGCAAAACTCAGCTAATCTCGAAAAAGCTGGAATCATTACTGGACTTATCGCTCTCGGAGCAGGTTGCCCAACTTGTGGCACAACTCTCCTTACTCCCTTAATATCCGCCATTTTTTCTACCGGAACTCTCGCCATCGCTGGAACAATTTCTACAATCGTCACAACCCTAGCTATCATCATTGCAATTCTCTCCCTAAAACGCCTCGGGGAAGAAACGTATGTTACAATAATAAATGAGAAATATTTAAAAAGAAAAGCCAAGGAGGAACGTGAGAAGAGTCTTTAGAATCATCGGCATCGTAGCCATAATCGGTGTTATTATGGGCGCAATCATAGTAAGCATGAATGCAAAACCGACCAACGCCGAAAAAGTATGGGATACCGAAATGACTATCGGAAATCTTGAAGCAAAAAACTACTTCATTATCTATTCTGATATTGTTTGCCCCTATTGTATCGCTTTTGAAAATGCAATCGTTGAACATGAAGACGAATTTAAAAAATATATCGAAGAAAACGACATCCTTGTCGAAGTTCGTGTCTCCGACTTTCTCTACGAATATGGCGAAACCAGACCAATTAACTCTCGTTATTCCGCCGAAGCAACTTATTGCGCAAAAAACGAGGGTAAATTTTGGGATTATTATAACCTAGCAGTTACTTCAGTCTGGAACGATTATTTTAAATCATCTGGAAAATCCGCCGTCTCAAAAATGTCTAGCTTAGACAAAAAATATTGGATCAAGCTCGGAGAAAAAATCGGGCTAGGTGAAACCTTTAAAAACTGCGTCGAAAATGATGAAACTCTCGAGGAAATTATCGGAAACGCAAAGAAAACTTCAAAACTCGCGAACGGCATGCCTTACTTTAAATTCAATAACTACACCAGCTCCGGTTTCGACCTTTCTTGGGGCTGGGAATACGTCTTAACTTATTTCCAAGCCGGACTAGAAAGTTAAAGATAACGTATTTAAAAAGCATGAATTAGACACATATAAAATTACCAAATAAAAATAAAAATCTTACGGACCGAAGCATGTCCGTCCTATGCGAGAGGTCCGCCTAAGATTTTTATTTTTATTATGCCGTAATTTTACCGTATCCAATTTATGTTTTTTAATTGCTGGCCTTAAATATCTTCTCATTCTTTATGCTATCCGGCAAATAATTTTTATCAAGATGAAAACCCGACTCCCATTTTTGCCCTTTGCCGTATCCTAAATCTTTCATTAATTTTGTCGGCGCATTTCTAAGCCATATCGGAACCGGCTCATTGGGAGTCTTTCTAGCCAAATCTAATGCCTTATACCAAGCGTCCGTAGAATCACGATTCTTTTTAGACTTAGATAAAGCAATACAAGTATGAGCCAAAATTAACCCCGACTCTGGCATTCCGACTCTCTCTACCGCCTGAAAACACGCGGTAGCTAAACTTAATGCTCCGTTTCCTGCTAAACCAATATCTTCCGATGCAAATATCACCATCCTTCTCGCGATAAATTTCGGATCTTCCCCGGCCTGAACCATCCTCGCAAGATAATACAGCGCCGCATCCGTGTCTGAACCTCGCATTGATTTTATAAATGCTGAGATCGTATTGTAATGGTTGTCTCCTTTCTTATCATATCCTGGCATTTTTCGCCCCGAAGCCTCAATCACAACATTAATATCGACCTTCTTTGCTAAAGACAAAGCTAGCTCTAAGTCCCCCAACGCCGACCGAGCGTCTCCTCCCGATAACTCCGCGATATAGTCTAAAGCATTCTTCGATACTCGTTTCCCCGCCTTTTCTTCTTTTACTGCCCGTTTTAAAACTTCCAAAATCGCTTCTTTAGATAGCGCCGAAACAACTACGACTCTAGATCGCGAAAGTAAAGGCGAAATTACTTCAAAAGACGGATTTTCCGTCGTTGCGCCAATTAGCGTAATTAGTCCGGACTCAACATGAGGCAAAAATGCGTCCTGTTGTGCTTTATTAAAACGATGAATCTCATCTACAAATAACATCGTTCGTGTTCCTAAATTCCAATTTATCTTTGCCCGTTTTACAACTTCCTCAACATCCTTCTTGCCAGACGTAACTGCCGAAATCTCAACAAAATCCGCTTTAAATTCCTTTGCCAAAATCCGTGCCAAAGTAGTCTTTCCAGTTCCTGGAGGTCCCCAAAAAATCAAGTTAACCGGCTCACCCTTTTTCACAATTTCAGTTAAAATCTTTCCATCACCAACAATGTCGTCCTGGCCCAAAACCTCAGACAACTTCGTCGGTCGCATCCTTTCAGCTAACGGAACTCTGTTCATATATACCATTATATATAATATCTTTACAATTTTTAATTATTTATGCTAAAATCAAACTAATATTAATCAAAGGAGTGAAACATGCCTGACTATGGGACATATAAAATGTTAAACAGCATGAGCGGAAGCAGTTATCCCTCATCATACGGAACCGGCATGGCCGAAGGCGCCGGAATCTGGGTAATTATTGCTTTAATCCTTGCCATTGTTGGCGGAATTTTAGTATACTTCCTCTTTGCTAATTCGAAGAACGAGCCAAAAGGAAAATTTGCTAAATGGCTTAAGGATTTCTTAAACTTCAAAATCATGTGGATTGAGGGGATTCTGAAAGTTGTCTACTATTTTGCAACTATCTTTACCATCCTCTTCTCCTTTACTTTCCTCGCTATGGGTGGCACTGGTGTACTCATGTTCTTCTTTACTTTGATCCTTGGCCCAGTCCTTATCCGCATTTTCTATGAAGCAACCATGATGTTCATCATGATCTGGCGAAATACGAAAGACATTGCGGCTAATACTGAAAAGAAATAATAGATTGGTCTAACCAAAAAAATCCCTCGCTAAGAGGGATTTTTTGATATAATATTTCAAAACAGGAGGTCCTATGCTATCACCAAGCGAAATCGCAAAAAAATCAGTCAAGATCGGAAAAGATAAAGCTGAATTACCACCATTAAAAATGCTTTTGCTCGGCGTTTTCGCCGGAATGTTCATTGCTCTTGCTGGCGTAGGAGCGACTTTCGGCAATGTCTATGGAGGAAAAATCGTCGGTGCTTGTATTTTTCCGGTCGGTCTCATCATGGTAGTTTTAGCCGGAAGTGAACTTTTTACGGGAAACAATCTAATGCTGACTTCTCTTTTCAGTAAAAAAATATCCCTTGGCCAAGTCTTCAAAAATTGGCTTTTAGTCTACTTCGGAAACCTCATCGGTGCTCTACTTATATCCCTTCTCGTAGTTTACGGTGGTCTTTTCGACAGTATCTCCGAGTCAGTCATAAATACAGCTATGAATAAAATTAATCTTGGCTTCGGAGAGGCTTTGATTCGCGGAATCCTTTGTAATTTTCTAGTTTGTATTGCTGTCTGGATGTCCTTCGGTGCTAAAACTCTCAGTGGAAAAATTCTCGCAATCTTTGGCCCAATCATGCTTTTCGTCTTCTGCGGATTTGAACACTCGATCGCAAACATGTTCTACGGTCCAGCCGGAGTATTAGTTTCGATCAAAAACGACGTCATCGTAAGGGGCTTAACCCTAGACGCATTTTTATTTAATAATCTCCTTCCAGTGACCATCGGAAACATTATCGGAGGCGCCGGATTAGTCGGCTACGGATATTACCTCGCATACCTGAAGAAATAGCTAGCTACAAAAAGAAAGCCCAGACTTTCGTCTGGGCAAAGGATACGTCTAGCCTAGCGACGGACTAGATATAGGCATCCATCGTTCGTCGCCGTGTTGTAATAGGCTTCGAACTTGTATGGCTCAGGAACCACATCGGACCCAAGCTTCGCAGTACAATAACCACGAAGGTTGAAACTGTGGCCAGAGCCATCCTCGTGCTCGATGCCACAAATCTGGGCATCGACGATCTGAGCAATCGCGGCTTCACCCGTGATCTTGAACTTAGCCGTGATGCTCACGGAATCACCGTATGCATGCTGGCAACATACAAACAGCATTTCCTTATCGGGACCACCGATGATGTTACGTAAAAGCTTCTTTTCTTTCATCGAGCACCTCTCTAATGTACTTCCCTTGTCATAAGTCATAAGGGATCCAACAAAACAACCCTACATCGGGTCTACATATATTATATCACACATACATGATATTGTCAAAATAACCAAACAAAAAAGCTCCTACTGGAGCAATTTAGTAGTGAGTACGATTTTTGCAAAGCAAAAATCTGGCTCACCTGCGATTCCTCAAAAAATCCAAAGCAAGCTTTGGATTTTTATTCATAATCTTGGTGAGTCGGGAGGGGCTCGAACCCTCGACACCGGGCTTAAAAGGCCCGTGCTCTAACCAGCTGAGCTACCGACCCACACCGCTAGACGTATGGTGGACGATACAGAAGTCGATTCGAAGAACGACTCTCCTTTTCTGCACACCAAAGGTATGGTGGGCGATACAGGAGTCGAACCTGTGACCTCGTCTACGTCAAAGACGCGCTCTAGCCAACTGAGCTAACCGCCCATACCAACATATTATACCACAAAAATGAAAAATTTTACAAAAAATCCAAAATTGACCAAAATAGCACCCTAGAACTTGTAAAATGTGACGGTACTTTGTTACTAAAAAATCGGCCAAAATGCCGACTTAAATAAATGACCATTCTAAATTAAAAGCCGGTAGATTGGTATTTTCTTCTTGCGAAGTGCGATTATTGATCGAGCAAGCAAGAAAAAATACCGAGATACCGGCTTTTAATTCGAATGGT
>JAFOHW010000048.1 GCA_017421685.1 Candidatus Saccharimonadota bacterium
CAGATTATGTTGCCTGATCGTTTTGCAGATGGTTACGGTATGAGCCCGAAGCTCATTGATGCCGCCAAAAAGCATCACACTACTCTGGTAATTACCGTTGACTGTGGCTCTAGAAACCACGAGATAGTTGATGAACTAAATACTCTAAGTATTGACACGATTATTACCGACCACCACGAAACTTCTGACTCCATCCCAGAAGCTATAGCAGTCATAAACCCCCATCGAAAAGATAGTCCTACTGAAGCATTAAAGAATCTTGCTGGAGTCGGTGTCGTCTTTAAGCTTGCTCAAGCTTTAGTTAAAGACGGAACTATAAAGGCTGGCCAAGAAAAATGGCTTCTAGATCTTGTCTTACTTGGAACAGTTTGTGACAGCATGCTTCTAACTAATGAAAATCGCATCCTTGGGTTCTATGGCATAAAAGTTCTGGAAAAAACTCGTCGCCCAGGACTAAAAGAATTAATCAGTAAGGCCGGGGTTAAAAGAATTAATTCCGAATCTATTGGATTCCAGATTGGTCCTCGTCTTAACTCTGCCGGACGCCTAGAGACCGCCGACATCTCTTTGAATCTCCTTAGGACCAACTCCCCAATTGACGCAGTCCCGCTAACTGAAAAACTAGAAGAATTAAATAAACGACGTCGAAGCGAACAACTTTCTGCGACTCGTGAAATCGACGAACGCGGAATTAAAGATGGGCCTGTTATTATTGAAACAGGGAAGTGGCATGAAGGAATTCTTGGCATTGTCGCCGGACGTCTACTCGAGAAATATCATAAGCCTGCCTTCGTCTTAGCGGAAACCGAAAATGGGATTTATAAAGGTTCCGGGCGGAGTTTTGGCGACTTCAATCTCGCCGAAGCCCTGAACGAAGTCGGAGACACCATTATTGGAGGTGGAGGCCATGCCGGTGCTGCCGGAGTAAAAGTTGAACAAAAAAATCTTTATGCCTTTCGTGAAAGAATTAACGAGTATTATCGTTCACTAAACCTAAAAGACCAGGAAAAATATTTTAAAAATAAAGCAGATTTAGATATTAGCGATTTTTCGGAGCTAAACCTAGATCTATTAAAGGAGTTAAGCTATCTAGAGCCTTACGGTCCAGGGAATGAAGAACCCATATTTCGGCTTAAAGATGTCGAGATAACAGGAGTAACTCGTATGGGCGCCGAACAGAACCATCTTCGCGTCGACCTAAAAGATAAAAAGGGAAAACCTTTAAAGCTCATCTCCTTTTATGCTCCTGAGAGTTGGCTAAATCTCGACCCCGACTACGACAGAATAGAGCCTCTCGTAAAGTTTATTGAAAATGATTTTAACGGTGTAAAATCTCTTGAGGCCCGTATCATTGATCTCGGAAAAGTTGATGTTCCGGAATCGTTCTAGGTCAAATATGTTATAATAAAAACATGAAAAAAGCCATCGTAAAATGTAAGCTGAAGAACCGTGATGAATTTGAGCAGAGACTCTCTGATATCGACCTTGATTTTTCTCCAATTTATTGGCAACACGATCGAATCTATACTCCTAGAAACTATAAGCCGAACTCTAATTATCCGAGACTAATCATGCGGACCGAAATGAAGGCCGTCGATAAGCCTGCGAAATATTATTTTATCTTAAAGCGACATATCGAGGATTCTAGGGTTGATCTAGTCGAGGAAACTTCGGTTTCCGATTACGAGAAATTAGTCAACATTATTTTACAGCTTGGCTTTAAACCGACAGCTGAAATTTCGCGTCGTCGCCAAAGCTTAAAAATGGGCGAAGGGAATTACATCTACTTAGATAAAATCGATCATCTTCCTGGCTATTACGCCAAGATTGAGTCGAATCTAGCGGAAGGTGACTCTGTTACTGAAGCCGTGCTTGACTTAGAAAAAACTTTCAAAACCTTAGGTGAATCGAACTTCATCGAAAAACCCTATTTTGAAACTTAAAAGAAATTAAAAAAATGAAAACCAAAACCAAAACAGAAAAATTTAAAACTAAAGATTATCTCGTCATTATCCTGTGCATCTTAATCCCGGCCATCATCGGTTTTGTTACTGGCGATTTAATTATTGGAGGCTCACTTCTTATTACTGGCCTCCTCGGAAGTTATTTCGCCGGAAACGGCAAAAGAATCAACTATCTTTTTGGTTTTATCAACGCTCTGCTTATCGCTTATGTCGCTTATGAAAACAATTTATTCGGCTCATTTTTCGTCAATACGGTAATTTTTACTCCCCTCGAAATCTACGGATTTCTCTCATGGAGCAAAAATCTAGACAAAAACAAAAACGTTAAAGCTAGGAAATTCACGCTCAAAAAGGCCCTTATCATAACTAGCTCTTGCATCTTAGGGAGCATCATCTTTGGCTACATTCTGTCGCTTATTCCGGGCCAAAACCTCGCCTTTGCCGACTCAACTATGTGTTGTCTGGATATTTCTGCGTTAATTCTGATGAATCTGAGATATAAGGAAGCTTGGTGGATTTGGGTTGTTAGCGGTGCGCTAGCGGTAGCAGTCTGGATAGATACCTTAATTGGTGGTGGAGCAAACGCTCTAATGCGCCTCATTGCCGCTATTGGATTCCTAGCCATCAATATCTATGGCGCCATAAAATGGAACATCATGACCGAGACTAAAAAAACGCTAGAATTAACCTCTCGGCGGTTCGCCATCTGGTTCGCTTAGTAACTTCTTCGATTTAATTTCATATCGCTTCCCATTAACCGGCGAAATATAATAGTCTTCGTTTAGCAAATTTACAAACATGGTTAAATCTTTATCGTCCATGATAATAATTGAGCCATCGTCATCCGTCATTAATTCAAGTTGCATCTCGTCCGCATATTCTAGAAGCTTAGACTGTTCCATTTCCTCGGCAATGTCCATTGCCTGGACTTTCTTCAAAATCGGTTTCTTATCCGCGAGTAGGGAATCAAGCGTTAGACCCTCCGCGAAAGACAATTTATATTTCTCAGCTAGCTCCTTTGCTTTTGCTTCTGCAATAACTTGAGACTTATAGTCATATTGGAACAAATTCTCAAATTTCGCTTGGTTAAAGACGACAATCGTTCCATCGACAATCGCGACCTGATTATCGTCCGGCATTTTCAGAGCAATCTCTGCCGAAAATGGCTCAAAGCTTTCTCCGTTAATTTCCCAAGAAGAAGATCCCTTAAGCGCAGACGAGGCCGGTAAAATCTTCGCAATATAAAAAGTCTTCATGCCTTCTTCACCGGGATAAGTAAACTTCGCGATAATACCTTTTACTTTTTTAAAATCATACTCGTTCTCCGAGAAATAATCGATATCTTTATACTCATTTTCAATTAGGTGGATTAAAGTTTCAGCCCGACCAACTTTGGAAAGGGAAGTACGATAAATCACTTTCTCCTCGCCATCGGCTTTTTCATATTCGCGACACTCTAAACCCTTATCCGCCTCCTCAATGATATAATGTATGGCTTCCTGCATAAACATCGATTTAACCGCCCCAGCCAGTTTATCTGAGTATTTTATCTTATAAGGAGTATAGTTTTTATTGAATAAAAACAGTTCTGCCGAGACGTTATTTTTGATTTCGTCAATTTCATTCGCCCACAAGAATACATCAAACGGTTCGCCAGTATTATTTCCCATGAATTTCCTCCACTTATTTTATTTCATTATAACATAAAACGGGGGAGTTTAATTTTTGTTTTTTTCTGAGCATTGAGCGAACCAAGAAGAATAATGATCTAAATCGTTTTTTCGAAATCATGTGAGATCTCCAAATAAATTTAAAAATCTTACGGACCGGAGCATGTCCGTCCCATGCGGGAGGTCCGCCTAAGATTTTTAAATTTATTATGACGAGATTTTACTGATTGAGAAAAATGATTTAGATTATTATTTTCGCTTGGGCTCGCGAACATGCTATTAAATTAAGTTGTCACCAGCAGTGTGTTCGGTTTCTATAAAATAAAATAAATGAAAAATCAAGCGACTTTGTTCGGGAAAATAACAGGGAAGTTTTCCACAATTGCGGAAAACTCTAAGTTAAAAAAAGTCAAAAAAAGCTCTTGCTTTTTTTTGAAAAATGTCATAAACTAGAACCAGCGAATAAAGAAATAAAAACGCTAAACAAAAAGTCGTACATTAAAAAAGTTTGAGATCGACCAACTAGGAGTTTCGGCGCGCATTAAATATTAAGCGAGATGCGTCAAAACAATCGTGCGTTCTTTCCTCTAAAACACACCTCCCAATAAAACTCTATATGGTTAAACCAACACAATAAGTCTCTCAACGGCTGCGATTATAAGATTAGCTTCGCGCTGGTAAATCGTGGTGGATTATATTGTGAAACAAACAAAAATCAAAGCAGAAACAAACCCGCTGAAGTTTCTAGTTGAACGATCTCAAACGTTGTATAATATAAAATATGAAGAAACTTCATATCCCTGTATTATTATCGGAAGTCCTAGCGACCCTAGAACCGCATCCCGGAGAAAGTTATTTAGACTTAACTGCCGGCTACGGGGGACACGCTAGTAAGATTTTGGATGTGACACGGAACTATAAAGACTCGGTTCTCGTTGATCGTGACGAATTCGCTATAGAGTATTTAAAGCGCGAATTCCCGTCAGAGATTAATATAAAACACGAAGATTTTTATAGTGCGGTGCTACAGTTAGTCGAGTGTGGAAAGACTTTTGACATAATACTTGCGGATTTTGGAGTGTCTTCTCCGCAACTGGATATGGAAGAACGCGGTTTTTCGCTAAAAAATGATGGACCCTTGGATATGCGTATGGATAGGAGACAGGAATTAACGGCAGACGACATCATAAATAAATATAGTGAAAGGGAACTAGCGGAAATATTTATGAAGTATGGCGAAGAAAGGCCGGGAAGCGCAAGGATGTTCGCAAGAGTTATCGTAAATCATCGCCCAATTCATAGTACTAAGGAGCTAGCCGAACTTATTAGAGTTAGAATTCATGGCTATTTTAAGGTACATCCCGCGACTAGAATCTTCCAAGCCATTCGTATAGTAGTTAATGATGAATTAGGAGAGATTGAAAGGACTCTTCCGCTTCTTCCGAAATTATTAAATAAAAACGGACGGCTCGGGATTATCTCTTTTCATAGTCTAGAAGATCGGTTGGTAAAAGACTTCCTGAAAGAATCTAGCAATCATGGCGAAGAGTCAGAACTAAAAATAGTCAATAAAAAACCAATCTCTGCGGAGAGTGAGGAGTTAGTTATCAACCCGCGAGCTAGAAGTGCTAAATTACGAGTAGCAAAGCGGAATTGATAAAAATAAAAACATAAAAAAAGGAGGCAAAATGCCAAAACAAATCGTTGTTGCGAACAAATCTCGCAAGCAAAAAGTTAAGGTACATTTCCGCTAGTCTCCCTTTCCTGGGCGGGCGAAAATGTTACCCCGCCCAGATTCCGGGATTAGTTGACATGGGCCCATAGGGTCCGCCAACTAGAGTTTTCTTCAAGAGAGTGTGAAGTGTATGACCTTCCCGGGACCAGTTTTTACGAGTTACTTATAGCTCTGCTCGTAAAAACCTCCCGGACTAAGGATAAGGTTTATGGCTTTTAGAATGTGGAGAAAATG
>JAFOHW010000049.1 GCA_017421685.1 Candidatus Saccharimonadota bacterium
GGACCGCTAGTAATTTAATGGCAATTCTTCAGCAATGGCTCTTGAATATCTTCATTAACCCGAAAAAACATGTCGATTACAAAGCGCTGGACGATTCCCGAAAAGAATTAAAAGAGCTCCAAGACATTAGTAAAACCCATAAACGAACAAAGGAACAAATTAAAAAAGAAAAAGTCGACTATAAAAAATTCTTTTCTATCGCTAATAAAAAGCTCGTCTTTTACTCTGAAAGTAATGGTTTTTATAAATATTACAAAGCTATTATTGAGTATATTTTAAAAAATACAAATCTAGTGATTCATTATATTACTAGTGATTATAATGACGACGTTTTTGAACTCGCTAAAACCGAAAAAAATCTAAAACCTTATTATATTGAAGAGAAGAAACTCATAACCCTCATGATGAAAATGGACGCCGACGTCGTGGTTATGACTATGCCAGATATTAATAATTATCATATAAAACGTAGCTATGTTAGAAAAGATATCGAATATATTTATCTACCCCATGGTATCGATAGTCAAAACCTAACCATGCGAAAAGGTTCAATGGATAATTATGACTCAGTCTTTGTTACCGGAAAACACCAACGCGAAGAATGTGAAAAAACCAATAAAGTTTATCATCTCGAAAACCGCAAAATCATCGACCTCGGTTATCCGCTTCTCGATGACATGATTTCTGGCTACAAGAAATCAAAAAAGAAATCTTCTAAGGAAAAAACTATCATGATTGCCCCTTCCTGGCAGAAAGACAACATTATCGATCTTTGTCTAGATAAAGTTCTAGACTCACTGAAAGGCGAGGATTATAAAGTCATCGTCCGCCCTCATCCTCAACAAGTCCGTCACATGAAAGACGCTTTCGAAAAAATGAAAGAAAAATACGCCGGAACCAATATTGAAATCCAAACCGACTTCTCAAAAACCAGCTCCGTCTTTAATGCCGACCTTCTTATTACTGACTGGTCTAGTATTGGCTACGAATACGCGTTTACTACCGAAAAGCCAGTTATTTCTATTGATACACCAATGAAAATCATGAACCCAGAATACAAGAAAATAAAAGTAAAACCATTCAATATCTGGGCCCGCGAAGAAATCGGCGAAGTCATAAAAGTAAAAGACGTTAAAAATATTAACTCTGTCGTTAAGGAAATGTTAAAAAACCCTAAAAAATACCAAAAGAAAATTTCCTCTCTCAAGAAAGATTCGATGTATAATATAGGTAATAGTGGAAAAGTGGGAGCTGAGTATATTATTAACTGCGTCCAAGAAAAAATTAAAGAAAGGAGAAATCAGAAATGAATTCATTAACCATCTTTGGCTATATTGACCCTTCGGTCATGACTTACGCCATCCAGGCCGGAGCCGGCATCATCATCGCCGTCGGTGCCTTCGTCGGCCTATACTTCCGAAAAGCGAAAAAGAAAGTCAACAAAAAACTCGGCATCGACGAAAACAAGAATAAAGAAGTCGAGTCCGACGAGATTATCCATAAGAAGGTAAAAAATGAAAAAAATGATTAATTTCACAGTCGGACCAGTTCAAGCCGACTTAGATATTTTGAAAATTGGCGCCGAGCAAGTTCCGTATTTTCGCACAAAAGAATTTTCGGATCTCATGTTTGAAAACGAAAAACTAATGAAAGAATTTTCAAACGCCCCAGAATCCGCCAAAGTTGTTTTCATAACTGGCTCCGGAACAGCTTCTATGGAGGCTTCAATTATTAATACTCTAACCGAAAAAGATAAAGCCCTTGTAATAAATGGCGGCAGTTTCGGCGCTCGCTTTGTCGAAATACTAAAAATTCACGAAATACCCTACGACGAAATTAGGCTCGAAGTCGGTAAAGCCCTGACTAAAGAAGAGCTTGATAAATATAACCCCAAAAACTATACGGCCTTCATCGTCAATGTCCACGAAACATCCACTGGAGTTCATTACGATTTAGATCTTATACATGACTTCTGTTCCAAAAATAATCTTTTTCTAATCGTAGACGCTATTAGTTCTTTCCTGGCAGACGAAATAGATATTAAAAAACACAATATTGATATAATGTTGACTGGTTCACAAAAAGCCCTAGCCTGTCCCCCAGGAATATCAGTTATGGTTCTTTCGAAACGCGCACAAAAACGTATTCAGGAAATCAATCCAAAATGTATGTATCTAAACCTTAGAGACGCTCTAAAAAATGCTGAGCGCGGACAAACTCCTTTTACTCCCGCTGTAGGAACCCTAATACAAATTAATGCTCGCTTAAAAAAAATCAAAAAATCTGGGGGTGCTAAAACTGAAATAGAAAAAACGAAAAAATTAGCAAACTATTTCCGTAATAAAATAAAAGATCTACCATTTAAGCTAGTTTCAGAATCCCCCTCAAACGCTGTTACTTCTCTTTATTCCCTCTCCGCAAGCGCTAACGACATCTTTCTAATTCTAAAAGATGAATATAATATTTGGGTCTGCCCTAACGGAGGAGACTTAAAAGAAAAAATATTTCGCGTAGGACACATCGGACACCTTACTATCGAAGATTACGATACACTAATAAACGCCCTTAATGACCTCAAGAAACGAAAGGTGATTTAAGATGAAAAAAGTTATTACCTATGGTTCGTTTGACTTATTTCATTTCGGACATCAACGCTTACTAGAACGCGCAAAAAAACTCGGTGATTATCTCATAGTTGGAATCACTAGTGATGATTATGATCGTGTTCGTGGAAAAATTAATGTCGCTCAATCTTTAGGTGAACGTATAGCATCCGTAAAAGCTACCGGGCTCGCCGACATGATTATTATTGAAGAATATGACGGCCAAAAAATTGATGATATTAAAAAATACAATGTTGACGTTTTCACTATTGGCTCCGACTGGAAAGGCAAATTTGATTATTTAGGTAATTATTGTAAAGTAGTCTATCTTGATCGTACTGAGGGTATTTCTAGTTCAAAAATCCGCTCAGAAAAACGATCCACTAAGCTCGGGTTAGTGGGAGATTCATATTCTTTTTTCGAAAAATTTATTAAAGAAAGTAAACACGTCAATGGCTTAGATATTACCAGTATTTATCCGGAAAAATCAGAAACAACCGATGATTTAGTATTAAAACTAAAATTAAACGCCTATAAATCTTATGACGAAATGTTGAAAAATGTCGATGCCGTATACGTAAAATCAGATTACAATAAACGTGTTAATTATATTAAAAAAGCTCTAAAGAACGGTAAAAACGTTCTTTGCGAATCGCCAATTTGTCTAAATGTTGAAAAATGCCGAGAATTATTTAAATTAGCGGAAAATAATAATTGCGTATTAATGGAAGCTATTCGTACCGCTTATACAACCGCCTACAAACGTCTAACTCTCTTGGCTGAAATCGGAAAACTTGGCAAAGTTCTCTCCATTGAAGCAACCTGTACCAATATGCGTCGAAACGATCCAAATCGTCTAGCTAGCTTATATGAATGGGGACCAAACGCCTTGCTTCCAGTATTTCAAATTCTTGGAACAAACTATAAATCAAAAACTTTTATCACCCATAATGTTTCAGGGGAAGTTAAAGGAGATGCTTTCACAAAGGTTAATTTTCTTTACGAACACGCTACTGCTAGTATTACTGTAGCAGAAGGCGCTAAATCTGAAGGAGATTTAGTCATTTCCGGAACTAAAGCATATATTTACGTTCCTGCCCCATGGTGGAAAACCGAATATTTCGAGCTTCGCTACGAAGATCCTGCTTATAACCGTCGCTATTTCTATCAATTAGATGGCGAAGGAATCCGTTATGAATTAGTTGAATTCCTCCAAGCCGTAAAAGATGGAAAAGATGTTCCGCGCATAGAACACGATACCACGATGGCAATGTGTAAAATCATGGAAGATTTTAAAGCCAATAAAGATGTTGTAAAAATCTAACCAACAGACATTTCAGCCATTTTATGGTAAAATTATAGAATATGAATATACCTCGTGTATTAAATAAGAAAAATCGTGTTCTTCTCTCAGAATTAACCAAGACCGATTTTAAACTGCGTTATCAAGGCTCCGTACTTGGCTACCTCTGGGCGCTTCTTCGTCCTCTCATGATGTTTGCAATTCTTTATATCGTCTTCGCAAAACTTCTTAGGTTCGGTGGCGACATCCCCCATTACCCAGTTTACCTTCTAGCCGGAACTACAATGTGGAGCTTCTTTACTGAATGTACTTCTCAAGGAATCCAAGCTATGGTAGTTCGAGGCGACTTAATTCGAAAAATTTCTTTTCCGAAATATATCGTCGTAGTCTCTGCGACTTTAACCGCCGTTATTAATATGCTAATTAATTTAGTCGTTGTCATAATCTTCGCCCTTATTAATGGCGTCGAACCAAGCTGGACTTGGTTACTCGTTCCCCTCTCTCTCATCGAGCTCTACGTTCTATCTCTCGGTATTTCTTTCTTACTTGGTGCTATTAACGTAAAATATCGCGACATAACCTCGATTTGGGACGTCTGCATCCAGGCTCTCTTCTACGCAGTCCCAATCATCTATCCCGTTTCCATGGTCGCTGAAAGCAGTGTTCTCGCCGCAAAAATTATCCTCATCAACCCCATCGCCCAAGCCATCCAAGACATCCGCCACAATCTTATAACCCATGAAACTATTACGACGTGGAACTTTCTTGATAATTTTTGGCTACAAATTTTACCGATTATCCTAATTGTCATTATTTTAGTCTTTGCTATTCTCTACTTCCGTAAAAAATCTAAGTTCTTTGCAGAGGATGTCTAAATGAAAAAACATATCGGAACCAGAAAAGAAATAAACGACCCAAATAACGACACAGTCATAAAAGTCGAAAAACTTTCTAAAAGTTTTAAGTTGCCAACTGAACGTTCCAGTAGCCTTAAGCAATCATTTTTTAACACTCTCCGCGGTGTTAAAGGATATAAAAAACAACGAGTCTTAAAAGATATTAATTTCGAAGTTAAACGTGGTGAATTCCTCGGCATCGTTGGACGAAATGGCTCCGGAAAATCCACCTTATTGAAAATCCTTGCTGGCGTTTATACTCCAGAAAGTGGTCGCATTACTATAAATGGCAATTTAATTCCTTTCATCGAACTCGGCGTAGGTTTTAATCCAGATCTTACCGGTCGCGAAAATGTCTACTTGAACGGTGCCCTCCTTGGTTTTTCTCATAAAGAAATGGATGCAATGTACGATGACATTGTTAAGTTTGCTGAGCTAGAAAACTTCATGGACCAAAAACTTAAAAACTTTTCTTCCGGTATGCAAGTTCGCCTCGCCTTTTCTATAGCCATCAAAGCTCAAGGTGATATCTTGGTACTTGATGAAGTCCTCGCCGTAGGCGACGAAGCCTTCCAGAATAAATGTAACCAATTCTTTAATAAGATTAAAAAAGATAAAACTAAAACTGTTGTACTAGTTACCCATGCCATGGAGAACGTTCGTCAATACTGTGATCACGCTATCCTTATTCGCGATGGCGTAGTCAAAATAGATGGAAGCCCTAAAGATGTAGCAAACAGTTATAGTCTAGAAAACGCCGAAAGATATATTGAAGAACAAAAAGAGAAACAGCAAATAGTTAGCGAATACATTAAAAATCTTAATGTTAAATTACTTTCAACTAAAAAACCGACCCAAAACGATCCTATTGAAATCGAAATTACCTATGATGTATTAGAAGATATTGATACTTATCTCGGGCTTACATTATGGGACATTAATCGTAATCAAAGCCTCATTAACAGTAATTCAAAACAAAAAATGTGTCTCGGAAAAGGTCATAAAAAAATCATTTTCACGACCAACCCCTCCACCATTAACGACTCAACTATTCGCGTTAATATTTCTGTTCGCGATAAAACCGGTTCAATCTTAGCATACTATCCAGACAATAAATCTCCTACAGTCGTCCTAAGACGTACAGATTACGCAGATATGGACCACAAGACCATCGACGCCGTCCTATTCCAGCGAGGAGAATTCAATGTCAGCGAATAAAAACAATAATATTGCTATCATTTTCGACGATCTTACTGAATTCTTCGTCATGCGCTCAGCCATCGACGATATGAAAAAAGAAAAAATCAATGTCGATATTATAGTTCCCTACGATAGTGGATATAACGGATTACCCGAACATACGTTTAAAGAAATTGATAGACTAGGTTATCATCCCCTAAAAGACACCCCAAAAAACAAAGAATATAAAATTCTATTAACCCCATACCCAAGCCTAAATATAGTTAATCGTACTAAATTTATTTATCATTTAAAATATTCCTACGGCCCAATGTCTGCTAAACCAGATCCAGTTTTTCTTCCTGAATGGAAAATAAACTACGATGGAATATTTTCTTTTAATATTTATGAGCCAAAATTTCTAGAAGCTTACGGAACGAAATATCATATTATGCCATATTGGAAATTTAGTAACTTTAAGAAAAAAACTACAAAATCCAAAAAACCCAACCTCCTGTTTCTTCCAACTTTTGGTAAAGATATTAGTAGTATCCAGCTTTTTACCGAGGACGCAATTGCGGAAATAAAAAAACATTATCATGTTATCTCTAAAGCTCATCATGCTACACATTTCAACTCAGACGAGGATAATTCCCTTTCAGTTCTCAAAGAACTCTCTGATGAATTTTATGATTCCAGCACATCAATAGTTAAACTATTAGAAACCGCAGACATAGTCCTTTCAGATAACTCCGGAGCAATTTTCGAATCAATCTACGCCGACATCCCCGTAGCTTTATTTTGTAAAAATCTAAACCAACGTAAACTAGGCCGAATCAACACCTTGCAATACGAATTAGCTCAACAAGACATTATACCTTACACGAACCGCGCCGAAGAAATTCTGCCAATCTTAAAATCGATTAATCAATATTTTAAAAAACAAAAAGAAATAAAAAAACAGCTCTTCCCAGATTTTAAACACAACTCACCAAAAGAATTTACTAAAGTCATTAAAGAATATCTTATTACTGACGAAAATAAAGATTATCGAAAAGCTATCCATGATTTAATGATAAATGAACGAGAAAATTATAAAAAAACCATTAAAACTCAAGAAGCCAAAATTAGTGAACTGGAAAAACGTTTAGATGAACAATCCTTAACTATTGAAAATCTTCTAAATTCTACAAGTTGGAAAATCACTAAACCATTACGTCAACTTAAAAAAATCAGTCAAAAAGAAAGGAGCTAAAATGACAGAAGCTAAAAAAGAAAAGAAAGAAGTTATTGGCTATACCGCCGGGGTATATGATTTATTTCATATTGGACATTTAAACCTATTAAAAAATGCTAAAGGACTCTGCGATAAGCTCGTAGTCGGCGTGACCGTAGATGAATTGGTGACTTATAAAGGTAAACGCGCCATAATTCCGTTCGAAGACCGTATCGAAATTATCCGCAATATTAAATTTGTCGACGCCGCTATCCCTCAATACGATATGGATAAATTATCCGTTTGTAAAAAACTCGGCGCAACGATTCTCTTCGTCGGTGACGATTGGTACGGAACAGATAAATGGAAAAAATATGAAAAAGAAGCCGAAAAAGTTGGCATAAAAATAGTTTATTTTCCTTATACAAAAGGCGTCTCATCCACGAAAATTAGCCAAGCTCTAGGTTACGTCCGAGAGTTAGATAAAACAAAAAACGAAGAGAAAAATAAATGAAAGAAGATAAAAAATATTGCGCCAGCTCTTTCCTTATGTATCGTACTATCATAGATCATCAAAAAACGTTTTCTCAAAAAATTACACCACGTTTTTATGAAATCCCCAGTGATCGCCAAGTTGTTAATAATAGTCAAGAGCTTGAATCAAAATTGGAATCAGAAATCAAAAAAATCACCAAAAACAGTAAAGCCGCCCTGGCTTTAAGTGGAGGTATCGATTCAGCCATCCTTGCCAAATTTATGCCACCAGGATCAACCGCTTATACTTTCCAATGTATTGTACCAGGCAAAGAAGTCACCAACGAAGTACCACAAGCTACTAAATATGCTGAGAAATGCGGGTTAAGCCATAAGGTTATTAAGATACACTGGGAAGATTTTGAAAAATATGCCCCCATTTTAATGGAACATAAGGGTGTACCATTTCATTCCATTGAAATCCAAATCTACAAAGCCGCCCTCGAAGCCAAAAAAGACGGATTCGATACTTTAATTTTTGGCGAAAGCGCCGACTGTCTCTATGGTGGACAAAGTATGCTCTTTGGCCAAGACTGGACTCTTGGAGAATTTATTGACCGCTATACCTATGTTAAACCATATTCCGTATTAAAAGACTACATCTTAGAACTCCAACCATATATTGACGCCACTGTCGATGGCTATGTCAGTGTACAAAAATTCATGGGGCAAACCTTCTTCAACGAATCAGTTAATTCGTTCTGTAACGCATGCGATACGGCAGGCATAGAATGTGCTATTCCTTTCGCTAATACAATTTTTAATGGAGAACTAGACAAGCAATTACTTCATTCTGGCAAAAATAAATATCTCGTCCGCGAAATCTTTAATCGACTCTACCCTAATTTCGAAACACCCGCTAAAACCCCTATGCCTCGCCCAATGAATGAATGGCTAGAAAATTGGCAAGGGCCTACTCGTCCCGAATTTTGGCCTCATTGTACCAACAACATGACCGGAGATCAAAAATGGCTTGTTTACATCTTAGAAAAATTCCTTAACTTCGTCGATGAATAATTAAAACCTAAAATAAATAAATGGATTATATGAATTATTGATAAGAGATAAAATACCTAAAATAAATAGCAAAATTAATATGATGTCTCCAAGTAAAGCGAGCCTCGGATGTTCTTTTTTTATTAAATTCTTCCACGGGAACATAAATATAAAACCGATAACCATAAATACGAAATAATAAACAATACTAAAGTTCGCTGGTAAGAATTCTTTTAATCCTAACCCACTAAATGTAAATATGTTATTAAAGATTGCTACTAAATCTACTCCGTTTTCCACACGGAATAAAATCCAAGCCACATTAACGACCGCAAAGGTTAAGAACCAGCGTAATAAAATCGGTAACTTTTCGGTCCATTTATTTAAGAACAGTTTTTCTGCCAATAGTATTACTGCATAAAACAAACCACACAATACAAAATTCCAACTCGCGCCATGCCAAAAGCCAGTCAATAACCAAACGATAAAGAAATTACGAATCCATTTAATTTTAGAACAACGGTTCCCCCCAAGTGGAATATAGACATAATCTCGAAACCACGTCGACAATGAGATGTGCCACCTACGCCAAAAATCCGTAA
>JAFOHW010000050.1 GCA_017421685.1 Candidatus Saccharimonadota bacterium
AATTTGGCTTCATAAAAATAACCAACGCGTTTATCCAGAAGACGATCTTGCGTCAGGTATGCTCGGTTTCGTTAATGCCGACGGTTTAGGTCAATATGGGGTCGAAGGATCCTTAAATGATGTCTTAGCAGGGAAAGACGGACTTTTGAAAACTACTGCCGACGTAAATAAAGTAGCTCTCTCAATCGGCAATGACAATATTAAAATTCCTGCCGAAGATGGAAAAAATGTTGTTTTGTCCGTCGACAGAAGTCTAGAGAGGGGCGTTGAGGAAATTGCTATGGAACATATCGAAAGTACGCCCGCAACTAATGCCTCCGCGCTTATTATGAATCCAGAAACCGGCGAAGTTATTGCTATGGCAAATCTTCCGAACTATAACCCAGGTAATTACGGGGAGGTCAAAGACGCCTCGGCCTATATTAATCAAGTTACCGAAGTTCCGTACGAACCCGCTTCAGTTTGTAAGAGCTTCGCTTTCTCTTCTGCTATTAACGAAGGGGTTATGAGTGCGGATACTACTTATTTTAACCAAGGATATGAAATCATTGACAATTGGAAAATCAAAAATGCCGAACAGCGTAGCTCTCTCTACGGTACAATTAACATGAAAACTGCCCTTTATTGGTCTCTAAATACTGGCTCGATTTATGCTTTAAAACTTCTTGGTGGAAATCCAAATGAGATAACTCAAGCCGGCCGTGAAAAACTCTATGATTATTATTATAATAAGTTTCGCCTAGGCCAACCAACCGGAATAGAATTAATCGAAGCTGAAGGGTTTATCCCCGACCCGAATGAAGGTTGGGGACGAGATTCAGTTTATGCAAACATGACTTTCGGTCAGAACCTCGGGATTACGATGATTCAAACCGCAACTGCCTACTCTGCCGTAGTTAACGGCGGGACTTATCATACTCCGACCATCGTAAAAGGAATCCTTGAGAATGATGAAATTGTTCCATTAAGTGAATCATCGACGGGTGACCGAGCTGGGGGGTCCCCCATTGAGTCCTCAGACGAAATGGGGGAAACTGCGAGGTCAGGACCCGTCGAGAAAATTAATGAAAAAATTTTAACGGACGAAACTTCTGCGACTATGCGTAACATGTTTATCAATAACCGCGATTACAAAAAACGCGCCGGTATTGACAGGGAAGGGTATGCTGTTGGCGGAAAATCTGGTACCGCACAAGTAATTAAAGACGGCGCCTATGACGATACCATGAGCGAAACCGTCGGTACTTATATCGGCTTCGTTGGACCAGAAGGGGAGTTGCCAAAATATGTAATTATGGTTAAAATGTGGGGAGAGGGACAATACTTAGACGGCTTAATTGCTAGCGATCTATTCGATGATCTCTCTAACTATTTAATAGATTATCTAAAAATAAAACCAGGGGCATAAAATGATGAATTTAAATGACGAAGTATTCTATGGACTCCTTTTAGCCTTAGCGGGGTTTCTAATCTCGATGGCGCTAACTCCATTTTATACACATTTTGCTTATAAATATAAATTCTGGAAGAAGCAGAAAAAAACTACTGTTGACGGCAGTGCTTTACCTGTTATGACGAAGCTTCATGCCCATAAATTCAAACACGTTTTTCCGACTATGGCAGGCCTAGTTGGAATTGTTTCGGTTACGGCCGTAACCTGGATTTTTAATTTAGATCGTGGACAAACTTGGCTTCCATTAGTTGGATTTTTGGGCGGAGCTTTGGTTGGCGTAATCGACGATGTTATTAATATTTTTGGTTCTGGACGGGGCGCAGCTGGACTCCGCGGACCAGTAAAATTTTTTCTTATTACCGCTGTGGGTCTAGTACTAGGTTGGTTCTTTGCTGTAAAGCTTGGTTGGACTTCTATTCTCGTACCATTCTTAGGTAACTTCGAGATTGGTATTATCGGTATGATTATAATTTTCGCATTTGCCGTTGTCGCGACTTCAAACGCTGTCAACATCTCCGACGGTCTTGATGGACTTTCTGGTGGACTTGCCATGATTTCTTATGGAGCTTTCGGTATCATCGCCCTTTTCCAGGGAAATATGCTTCTTTTCGGTTTTTGTTTGACCGTCGTCGGCTGGCTCCTTTCATATATTTGGTTTAATGTACCACCAGCCCGTTTCATGATGGGGGATACTGGCTCATTTGCTCTAGGTTCAGGGCTAGGAGTTGTCGCTATGATGACTAATTCATTTTTGCTTCTGCCAATCATCGGTCTCCCGTTCGTCATCGAAACCGGCTCAAGTTTAATTCAGCTTTTCTCTAAGAAGTTCTTCCATAAAAAAATCTTCATCTCCGCTCCGCTCCATCACCATCTTGAAGCTAAGGGCTGGGGGGAAGCAAAGATTGTTATGCGTTTTTGGATTGTCGCTGGTGTTTGCGCTATTGTCGGGGTCTTTCTTGCCATGACCGGAGGGGCAATTTAATGAAAAATCGTAAACATAAATCAGATTTAGTGATTTTGTTTGCGACTTTAGGGCTTATGGCTTTAGGGCTAATCGTAATTTACGCAATCGGACCAATGCGTGCTAATGTTTTAAACTCGGCTTATGGAGCCGATTATGATTCGAACTACTTTTTCTTTGGACAACTTCGTTCGGTCGCCCTCTCTCTTGTAGCGTTCTTTATCGCTTTCAAGTTTTTGCCCTATAAATATATTAAAAAATGGTCGAAACCATTGATGATTATTGCTCTTGTCTTATCTGGAGCTCTCTGGATATTGTCCCTCGTCGGCTCATCTCTCGTTAAGTGTGAACTAGGAGAATGTCGTTGGTTTAATTTTGGGGGTCTAAGTTTCCAGCCTGCCGAATTCTTGAAATTAGCCATGGTGATTTATCTTGCGGATTTTCTTGCTCGAAAGAGGGAAGCAGGAGAAATTGGTAAATGGCGCGAATTTTGGCTACCATTACTGATTGTTTGCGGACTTTCACTTTTTCTCGTAGTCATTGCTCAAGGCGATCTCGGAACCGGTGTCGCGCTCATCTCTATCATCTTTGGAATGCTCCTGATTTCCGGAGTTCCGGCAAAACAATATTTAATCATGTTGGCCCTCGTTCTTGTTATCGCAGTAGGCGCTGTCGTAACCTCATCTCATCGTATGGAGCGTGTTAATGCTTGGCTAACAACTCTTTCTGGCAGTGAGAGTACGGATTCAACCTATCATGTCGAAAACGCCATGCTGGCTATTGGCGTCGGCGGGTTCTTCGGTGTTGGCGTTGGAAACTCCGTCCAAGCAACCGGTTATCTCCCGGAGTCAATCAACGACTCAGTCTTTGCGATTATGGGTGAAACTTTCGGCTTCGTCGGATTATTTCTCATCATTATTGTTTTTGCCTCGCTTCTCCTCAGAATGCTTAAAGTCGCCGAACATACTTCCGAAACCGAGGGAAGACTGTTCATTATTGGTGTTTTTTCTTGGACTCTTGCCCAGGTCGTAGTCAACATCATGGCTATGACTAGTCTTGTTCCGGTAACAGGAATTACTTTGCCCCTCTTATCTTATGGTGGGACCAGTATGATTTTTATTGCCTTTGCTATTGGTCTTGTTTTGCAACTTTCGTGTTATACTAGTAGAGAGGTAATCAAAAATGAAGATATTAGTAGTAGGGGGCGGGTCCGGGGGACACATTACTCCAGCCGTCGCCGTAGTTCGTGAAATATTAGCTAAAAAACCCCGAACAGGAATCGAGTTTTGGACAGATTTTAAATACTATAAAAACGTCACGAAACTTACGACCGAAATCGGCATGGCTTGGGGCGAAGACGAAAAGAAAACTCGAAAAACTCCATACGTTAGAGTCCGCCGAATTCCTGCTGGAAAATTCCATCGTTACGCAAACTGGACTTTTAAAGACTACTTCGTTCATATTGATATAACTCTTAAAGATTTGATTTTTGGCAACATCTGTGGATTTTTCGGCTTTTTAGCAGGATTGATTACTAGTTTTATCCGTCTAACTCCAAAAAAGAATCGCCCGGACGTAATTTTCTTAAAAGGAGGGTATGTCTGTCTACCAGTTGGTCTAATTGCTAGACTTTATAAAATACCGTATGTTATTCATGAATCCGACGTCGTGGCCGGTCTTGCTAACCGACTATTGATGAAGAGGGCCAAGAAGGTTGCCTTCGGGATGCCTCTTTCTGAAGAAATTTTAGAAGCACACCCTAATTATGTTTGGACTGGAATCCCGGTCGGACCAGAATTTAAACCAGTTTCCCCAACAAAACAGCAATCCTTGAAGAAAGCCTTTTCGTTTAACCCAGAAAAGCCCCTCGTCGTAATAACCGGCGGTTCTCAGGGTTCCGAAAACCTTAACGAAGCCATCCGGTCTATTCTCCCCGAACTCCTGAAATTTACATCGGTCGGCTTAGTCGCTGGGCGAAAACACTACGAGGATATGACAGATCTAAAACGCTACGAAAACTGGGATAAAGCGAGCCTAGAATCGAATTTTCGTATGTGGGAATTCAACACGACCATGAATGAGCTTATGGGCTCTGCGGACGTTGTCGTTTCTCGCGCTGGCGCAACGACCATCGCCGAAATGTCCGCTTTAAAGAAAACGGCTATCCTTGTTCCGTTCGAACGACTTCCTGGTGGCCACCAAGAAAAGAATGCTGAACGTCTCGAAAAAACCGGCTCCGTCGCTGTTGTCAGTGACATGAAGATGGTCGAGAACCCAAAACTCCTCCTTGATGAAATCAGGCGTCTAATTCGTTCGCCCCGTCTTCGCGAGGACATGGCTGAAAAGTTTCATAAGGAAGCTCGCGCTGACGCTGCTAACAGATTAGCTGACATTGTTTTGGAGGTTGGACAGAATTAATCATGGTGGGTAAAAAGTCTGATTTAAAAAATTCTGAGACAGGACCAGCTCCTCCAAAGCTAGTTAGCCGACGCGATAATAAGAAATCAACCCTAAAACTCGGTAGAACTATCGGCGAAAAAAGGGAACGACTCGAAACTGCGAATGAGCGTGCCTATGCCCGAAAAAAAGACAAGAAGAAGAAGGCTTTTCGGGTAGCTTTAACAGTAGCTGGCTTTATTATTTTAGCCGGAATTTTGATCTATATTGGTCTTTCGTTTATTAACAAAGAGAAAACTCCAGAATTAACCGATAATTCTAATGAAGAACCACTCGTTCCGTCAATAGAAATCGTTGACGAAGACTCTGCCTCAACCAGTGGAAAAATCACAACCCGCATGAAGACCTATATTGCCGAAACCGAAGTCGATTTTCGCGAAAAGGGTTATACTCCTACTAAAGCGGTCATTCCGACCGGAGCAATCAGGGAAGTTGATTTTACTCTCGAAGAAGTTCCAGGAGTCATAAAGACAGTTATCGATCGAGGTTCCGGCGTAACCGTCGAAGACGCAGATCGCATGATCCGTTATCTCTCTGAAAAAGATATTACCGACTATGACTACATCGATGTCCGCATTGATGGAAAAGCGTACTGGAAATAGGGAACTGTTCGGTTTTTGTTCTATTCTTTAATTCTCTTCTTCTGTTCGGTTTTTGTTCAGTATTTTTCAAGAGTACGAAAAATAAAATAGGGAAAGATCAAAAGAAAAACAGGGAAATAAAGAAAAAAGGGAAACAAAAACGGGGAAATGTCAAATTTAAAAAATTTAGGCCAAAATTTACGAAAAATCTACAACTAACAGAGGTGGGACTTTAGAGCCAACAAGAACGGTTCTGAATCTCAGGTTCGTTGTAAATTTCACTACAAAAATCGACCGGAGTTTTAAGCTATTTAGTAGAATTCAGCAGATTCATTACGTTGTAATTACGATAAAATCCCAGTTATGCGAGCGCACATCTGATAGCTTAATAAAAACTCCTGCAATAAATTGGCCCCCAGTCTAAAGATGCTAAAGAAGACGCTACGGTATATGTGTAAGGCGCGAGTATCTGCCGGATTTTATTATAATTACTAACGGAACGAGTCCATTCTATTAAATAGTTTTAAGCTCCAGTTTTTATTTTTCTAGCTAATTTCCTGCGGGCCTGCGAAAACTTACCCGTAAAAGACGATACATTAACCGTCTTTTTAACATAACCGTAATGTCCTAAAATCTGTATTGTGCGACATTAAAGCTATATAGAAATCACGATACGTAAATCATTTAAAATCCGGCCATTTTTTAGTCCGGCCGGATTTTTCTTTTATTTCCCTACTTTTATATTTTATTTTTCATGTTTGATTGCTAAGAACCCGTCTACCGAGTTATCTTTATCTGCGTAATGATCCGTACGTTTTACAGGGGTAGACAGGGGTAATGATTCATGTGAAGGGGTTATTTCGACCGCAGATTTTTCTTGATATTCTACCTCTGGAGTAACAGGGGAGGACGGGGTAGGTTCCTCAACAGGGGGAATTACAGGGGTAGTTTTTCCCTTTTTCGCCTTTTTACTATTTTTTTTCTCGCCTTTTTTCCCTTTTTTCTCGGACTTTTTCTTTGCCGGAGCCTCTTTCTCGGTACTCACCATAGGTTCTTCAACATTTTTTTCTGTAATTTCCTGCTGATTCTCTGTCCCGCTGAGTAGTTTTGCTAAATCCTTCAGTCCAAGTCGTTCTTTACCTTCAGCAGTGTTTGGACTTAGGTTTTGGCGCATAAAATCTCCTTGGGGCGTCGGCTGATGTTTTAAGTTCGGTTTTTGTTCGGCCCTACTTACCGGCTTAAATACTGGCTTCTCGGAACCAGAACTAATTACTAACTTCGGCTCATCTTGGCGCCCAGAATCCGATAAATCTTTCTTAAATTTCTCAGATTGCTGGATTGTCTCACGAATCTCTTGTTCGACTTCGAGTCTCGGACGAGCAAAGTGTTCCCGGGAGTTAGCAATAATCTGATCTAAATTATCTTTAGGCGTGTCCGGGATCGACAGGGTCGTCGCCGAGAAGGCCGGAACCTTTTCACCATTTATAATCATCGAGATAACAAAATGACGGTTATTAAGTTGGATAATATCTGATTCTTCAAAAGTCGGTTCAAACTGTTTAACTAAAATCGGCGCATCATCTGCGGAGACTCGGAAAGAAATAGTCGTACCAACGTTTCCGAAAACCGCATCTCTGACTGAGTCGGTCATTTGGGCGACGTATTGGTTTGCAACAGTAAGATTAAGGCCGTATTTACGTGCTTCAGATAGAATAACCGAAAATGAATCGGTCGCAAAGTTTTGGAACTCATCTACGTAGAGATAGAACGGTCTACGGTCTTTTACATCGGGAATGTCAGAACGAGACATCGCGGCGAGCTGGACTTTAGTAACCAGGAATGCGCCAAGGATCGCAGCGTTATCCTCACCGATTAGCCCCTTAGAGAGGTTTACGACTAATATTTTCCCTTCGTCCATAATCTGCCGAATATTAAACGAAGACTTTGTTTGGCCGATAATATTGCGAATAATTGGGTTCGCTGTGAAAGCGCCTACCTTATTCAATACCGGCGCAATCGACTCGTTAACTTGCTTGTCATTCCATTGCCCGAATTCATGTTTCCAGAACTGCAATACTGTTACGTCTTTACAATACTCCAGGGTTTCTTTTCGGAAATCTTTATCTGTTAATAACCTAGAAATATCCAACAGAGTCGTCTCTGGGCGGTCTAGAAGGGCGAGAAGCGTATAACGGAGAATATGTTCAAGCCTCGGCCCCCAAGAATCTCCGAACATTCTCTTTAATACCCCAATAACCTCAGAACAAATATTCGGTTTTCTCGCTGGGTCAGTTACCTCTAATGGATTAAACGCGACAGGGAAGGCATTATCCGCTGGATTGAAATAAACGACATCTTTAATTCTCGATTCCGGAATGAATTTAAGGTTATCTATTGCAAAATCTCCATGTGGGTCAATAATACAATATCCTTGATTGTAGAAAATGTCAGAGAGCGCTAATAATTCTAGAAGCCCACTTTTCCCTGCTCCAGTCTGCCCGATAATATAAACATGGCGCGAGCGATCGCGACGGAGCAGTCCGAATTGGTGGTTAATCCCTCTGAAGTTAGTTAGCCCAAACGCCGAGATATTCTCATCTTCCGACGCTACTCCCGTAAGAACAGGGAGTTTTGCTGGTGGTTCGGCGGTTTTCGAAGAAGCCCAAACAATATTTGGGGTTTCTACCGAGGTATGTGGTAAGTGGTAAACCGAGGCCAACTCGGATATATTCAGAATAAAACCTCGACTCGAGAATTGACGTATTTTATAGGCGTCCAAGTCAGTCGGATTAAAGCTCCCACCGATCTGCTTAAAGCCATTCAAATTCGTTGAATTATATTGTTTAAAGGTTCCAACCAAAGCCTGCATATTCAATTTCGCATCAGTTTCATTCTGCCCAAGATAGGCCAATCGAATCTTTACTTCGTATCCTAGCTTCGTCGCTTTTTCTTCTGCTTTAGAGATTCTAGTTTTATCGCGTTCCGATAACTCGATTTTTACTTCAGAGCCAGTTCCTCCAGCCGGTGGACGGAACAAAGCTCCAAGGGCCTCAACTAGCCAAGTCCAATCAATCCCAGTTCCGCCGAGAATCGGTCGCTTCCCTGATTTAACTCTCTTTACCCATTTATCGGTTGTACTCTTGTGCCAATCATCTGGAATTGGACGCGCTAAAATTTGAATCCAAAGTTCCTCCGACCTATCCGGGCTTAGTTTTGCTAAAGTTCCCGTAATCCCAGCCAAAGGATCGACTTCGAATGTGTCAAAAGTCTTAATCGGCAAAGCCTCGTTATCGATTAATCCCAGCTCGGTCATATAACTAACCGGGTATTTTTCTCGGTCGTCCACGTAATCCTCGTTCATTTTATAGATTTGGACCGTCGGGTATTGCGAATAAATCTGCCCCTCTACGAAACTTTGTAGAATTTTCGGGACCCAAACGTAAAATCTAATCTGACCAGCAGTAGAGACAATTTCAAACGAAAGATGCTCCTGAACTCCACCAGAGTTTCTTAGTTCCTGCTTGTCTCTTAAAATACCATGTAAAGAAGCAAACAGCTGCTCCGCTGCGAGCTCTTTTTTGTCGTTTGCCCGCGGGATTTCAAGCATTAATAATACCGAGTCAACATTTAAAACTTTTAATTGATTTAATTTTTTATAATTCCGATAAGTTAAAAAAGCCAAAATCCCCACAACGGGAATCCAGAATATCGGCATTAAAATAAAGTGTATAATTGCTTCCATAGAATTATTTTACCATAATTACTTAAGCTAAGGTATATAGATTTTTATCAACTTTCTTAAATAATTTCTTGTTCTGAAGATTCAACAAAATCGTTGTTTCTTTAACTTTTCGCATTCTTAAGACTTGTTTTACGATTTCTTCTCTCGTTAAAGGTTTCTCAGATTTTTCTAAAATTAGCTTAATGATGTCGGAAATCGTCCCCTTCTTATATCCCCAAGAACTCAAAGCATAAATCCCTCGCCCGATTAAGACGAAGCGTGAATCTTTGATTAGTTCATTATGAATCGCTTGAATCGTGACGTTCTTTCGTTTAAAATTCGATTCTTTGATTTCTTTTGCAATCTCTGAAAAGTGCATAGGTTCTTTTTTCGCTTCTAAAATTACGAAAATCTTATCTCGGATGTTTTTCGGATTAACTGAAGGCCATTTTGCTAATCCCCAGACTCCGTTTAAAGTTGCCAACAGCTTAGAAATTGACGCGACAGCTTTTATATGGTCAGGATGTTCATAATTTAATTTTTCGTCAAGTTCATCTAGGGTCATTGGGGACTTATTCTCTTTTATAACCTTAACCACCTCATCAACTCGTTCACGAATTTTTTTATTATCACCATACTCTGAAATTCCAACCGTCGAAAAATATTTATCATTTTCTTCAACAACAGTCAGATTTTTTGAAAACGTCGCAATAAAATAAATCCCGGTCTTCTCAGAGGCTTTCGCCGGGCGTCCATAAACTTTGTCAGCAAGGTCAGAAATTCTCGCTACGCGTCCCATTTCGGTAAGATTTCGGATTAAAATCTTCTCAGCGCCAGCGAGCTCAGGGATTCGTCCTTCTTCTGCGGAAATTTGGAGACGGATCAAAATAGCCTTTTCTAATTGTCTAACTCGTTCCCTCGTGATAGATAACATTTCTCCGATTTGTTCAAGAGTTTCTTTATTGCCCGTCAGTCCGAAACGTCGGGAAATAATCTCCTTCTCGCGGTCTTGTTCAATGATTTTCAGACTCCCGGAGATTGCATTTTTTAGGATTTCCGCATTCTGCTCCATTAATTTATTTCCTTATTACACCCCTGATTTTGTTAATAATTTATACTATAATATCATGAATTCTCTAAGCTGTCAACTATGAAATTCATCATTTCTCATTACTATTGTAACACACTTTTTACAAAATATGAAAAAAGTTATAAAAACATAAACACAATTAAATTATTAGTGTCTTAAAAGTTTTTAAGAATAATCATAAACAAAAGATATAGATAAAAAGTTCTCACTATTACCAAAGGACCTATTTCTTGGTACTTTTTTTCTTCGCTACGCCCTTCTTAGTTGCGCTTTTCTTAGAGCTCGTCTTCCGACCCCCTCGCACCCCCCGTCTAGTCGTCTTCGGTTTATTCTCCAACATCTCCCGAGCCATCGCTTCCGTAATAGTCTTTGGGTCAGTCTCTTTCGGGATTTTGACATTATTCCGACGCCCTGGCCCCTTAACGTACGGCCCGTATGCCCCGTTTATTATCATAACGTCATCCCAGTCCGCAATGATCGAATCGACTTTTGCCTGGTATAAAGGTAAAGCTTCTTCCAATGAAACCGTATATGGATCTAAGTCTTTCATCGGAATATTATACTTCCCGCCTTTAAGGTATGGTCCGAACGGCCCATTTGCTGAAATTAGCTCAACTCCGTCCGGAGCCTTCCCTAATGAGCGAGGCAATACCGGAAGCTCTAACTGTTTCAATGCCTGCTCTAGAGTTACGGTTTTAACTGACTTTCGCTTTGGCAGAGGCGCAAACCTCGGTTTCTCCCCTGCTTCTTTCTCATTATCTCCGAGCTGGATAAACCCGCCATTCTTCCCTATTTTTGCATAAATTGGCTTTCCGTCTTCTGGATGATGCCCGAGGAGTCGCGCGCTATTATATCTCTCGACCCCATTCGCGATTAAAACCGTATCCCGAAACGGACCATAAAAATCTCGGAGCATCTTTACTCGTTCTAATTTTGCATTCGCAACTAAATCTAGGTCCTTCTCGATATTCGCTGTAAACTTATAATCAACAATATTTTTGAAGTTATCTGTTAAGAATCCAGAGACTAATTCCCCGATCGGTGTCGGGATTAGTTTCCCTTTATTTGCTCCGAATTTTTCCTTAACAATCTCCCGTTTTACCTCTGTTTTTGCGGAACTTTTCGACGCGCCTGAATTGACGGGGATTTTTACTCTTAGTTCAACAATCTCACGCTCTTCTCCGTCCGACTCCCCTTTAACAACATATCCTCTCGCCTGGATCGCAGTCATAATTGAGGCGTAAGTAGACGGGCGCCCAATCCCAAGCTCCTCCAGTTTCTTGACCAACGATCCTTCAGTATATCTTGCTGGCGGTTTCCCGTAATTTTGCTTCGCGATAATCTCTAGGCAATCTAGCTTATCTCCCTTGGAAACTTTCGGTAGTTCCAAGTCTTTTGATTTTCCATAAATTTTCAAAAATCCATCGAAAATCACAACTTCACCTTTTGCAGTAAAGATATCTCCAGTCGTAGCCTTTATCCGAATCGTAGTTTTCGCAACTTTAGCATTTGCCATTTGGGTCGCAACCGTTCTCGACCAGATTAACTGATAAAGTCGCTTTTCGTAATCATTTTTTCCTGCGATAGTTTTTGAGACATCGGTTGGGCGAATCGCTTCATGCGC
>JAFOHW010000051.1 GCA_017421685.1 Candidatus Saccharimonadota bacterium
GCGGGGAAGATTATAAAGATCCAAAAATTTTCCGTTCCAGAACTGACCGACTAACTAACTTTTTTCGTCTCGTAAGTTTAATGATAAGAAGTATTTTTAAACGCACTCCGGGAACCGAAACTACGGGCGACATATTAGAATTTTTAGAGCCCGCGACCATCGAACTTCAAGCCGAAGGAGAATATCGCGTTTTTAAAGATATTAAAAAAATTGAAATCAGAAAGGCGGAAAAATGCCTGAAAGTAATCGAGAATTAGAAAAAATCGTAAAATATATGAAAGCCCATTGGCCTTCAAAAGTAAAACCAGAATGGCAAGTCGGCCTAGAAGAATATCCAAAAATTTTAGAAAACGTTGTCGCCGAGCTTACTATGTCGGCTACTCGCAACCATAGTCTAATTCGTATTGCTGGAATTTCCGGCTCCGGAAAAACAACCCAAATCCTCCCCGCAGTCGAGGCTTATTGCGAAAAAAATCATCTCGAACCCATTCTAATCGCTGCTCGCCGTTTCGTCGAATATCACCCCCATTATGAAGAAATTAAAAACTTTTACGGTGAAGAAAATCTCCGAAAAAACACTGACGAATTCTCTACTATTATGCTCTTTTTAACTTTATCTGAATTAATAAAAGGCGGTTACGACGTAATTTTAGACGTTACTCTTCTCGATCCTGAAATGGAAGAAATCCTTTTAAGGTTCCTCAAAGCAGGGAATTATGAAATGTTGATTTTAATGGTTACGGTTTCTCCAGAAGTTACTGAAAAGTTTCTAGAAGGTAGAGCTTGGCGCCACACCAAGGAAACCGAAAGAGAATTCATCCGTGCAACCGAAAAAGCCCTTAGCTTCTATTCCGAAAATGCTCCAGATATTCGTATTGTTCTTTGGAGTGTTTATGATAAACCTCCAGTTTACGACGGCCCGATAAAAAACTGTCTTTCTATTTTCGAAAAATATTCCAACCGAAAAGACCTCCCCGCTCCTGATGACGACGCTCGTCGCGACGCAAAAATCTCTTATCTTACAATTGATTCAAATTAATTTCCGGGAAGTGAGTTCGGATATGCTCCGCATATCCATTGTCGATATTTTTCCAAGCTTCGCGCATTCTATCAACATCCTGAACTTCCGAAAACTGCGCCAAAAACATCTCTTCGAATCCTTCTGGGACTGGTCTTGACAAAATTCGCGCTACATCCATCTCGGGATTTCCCGTTCCTGAAAAACAGAAATCAATTACTCCGATCATCTTGTCGTTTTCGTCAAGTAAAATATTCCCGAGATTCAAGTCTCCATGAACCAAGTTTTTTCGCTCAGTTTCTTTAATAAAATCATGATCCGCATCAATATGTTTATCATAATGTTTGTAATCTAATTCGCGCAAAAACTTCGATAAGGGATATTTTACTTTTGCCGGCGCCTCTTTTAAATCTATACTGGATAGCTCTTTAATAAATTTTGCAATATCATAAGCAACTCCAGTCAAAGCCGTATGCGACAAATGATAAATCCTGTCCCCTAAGGTATATCCTTCAATTTTCTCATGGACTGAAAACGGTCGGCCGGATGAGTCACGACATAATTTCATCTGCGGTGTATAATACGAAGTTTTTCCATCGACAAAATTACAAACCGTCGCGTCTTTGACAATCATCTTAGACCAAAACGGGTTTCTCGGAAATCTGAAAAAATATGCACCCGAATCCGTCAAAACTTCAATCACGATATTTGTCCACCCAGTTAAAATATGTTTAGTTTCCAGAATTTTTTTATCGGGGAAAGTTTCCTCGATAATTTCATCTAATTTATCCTCCGGAGTAAAAAACTTAGCCATGGCTAGATTATATCATAAAATGAAATTTTTCCGTTTCAAAATCAAATTATATTTCATGCTATAATTAACCTATGGATAATGTTAAAATTCTTGCAATTGTTGGGATGAGCGGTTCGGGAAAGTCTGTCGCCGTAGACTATCTAACTGAGAAGGGCTATCCTAAAGTATATTTCGGCGGAATGATTTATAAAGAAATGGAAAAGCGGGGAATTGAACGAACCGAAGATGGCGAATCCGAAAAAGAATTTCGGGAAATGATTCGCGAAACCGAAGGAAAAGATTGGGTCGTCCGCCAAGTCATCAAAGAAGCAAAAGACCTCATAAATGCCGGTCAAAAACGAATTATATTGGACGGGGTTTATTCTTGGACCGAATATAAGACTTTAAAAAAAGAATTTCCTCGCTGTTTGACTTTCATTGCTGTAGTTGTTGACAAAAAATTAAGATATGAGCGGGTCGCAAAACGCCCAGGCCGTTCTTTCGATGGAACCGCGATTCGTGAGCGCGACCGTTCCGAGATCGAAAACCTTGAAAAAGGTGGACCAATTGCCTCCGCCGATTATTATATTTTAAACAACGGAACTACAGACGAGCTTAAAAGTAGCTTAGATAAGATTTTGAAGGAGATCAAGTTTTGAGCGGACGAGACCTAACGGCTGTCGCCTACAAAAAGGGGAATTGGCTACGTTATACTCTTTGGGGAGTTGCGACGATTTGTATCGCAGTCTTAATCTTTACCTTTATTAGCGCTATGAACAACGAAGTTTCCGCCTCAGTACCAGAAGGATATAGATTTTCCGTTACTGACAATTATACTAGTGGTAGCAAAATCAGGACAACTTACTATGTTTATGATGATAAAATCCTCGTTGAAGACGAGAGTTTTACCGATAATGCAACAAACCGCGTTGTCTTAATTTATGACGGAATAAAAACCGATACCATAGAATACAACATTTCGGATACGGCTACTCTCTGTGAATTAGGCAGTTGTAGTGAAAAACCAAAAGCCCTCATAACCATTAAAAACTTAATTTCGCGCAAAATCGGTCGCGAATACATAGGATTATAATATGAAGAAATTAGTCATTATTGATGGTAAATCAGTTTTTTATCGCGGATATTACGCAATGGGAACTCTCAGCCTTTCGGACGGGACTCCGACAGGAGGAGTTTATGGCTTCGCCGCTATCTCTATGGAAATCGTAAAAAAATTAAACCCGACCAAAGTTGTAGTCGCTTGGGATTCAAAAACTTCAGTTTCGAAAAGACGGGAACTTTATCCAGAATATAAGGCTGGACGGGTTAAGCCGGGCGAAGACTTTTATACCCAAATTCCTCTTCTGGAAGAGCTTATTAAAGATCTGGGTTGGAGTTTTGTCGAGGTAGATGATTATGAAGCCGACGACATTATCGGGACTCTAAGTCGCGAGGCTGACGAAACTTTAGACGAAAACGGAAAATGTGAATACGAGACTTTTATCATTTCCTCTGATCTAGACATGCTTCAAATCATTGATGAAAATACCCACATGCTCCGAATCCTAAAAGGTTTTACTAATATCGAAAAAATCAACGTTCCCGAACTAGAAAAAAAATATGGGATTAAAAAAGCTCAATTCCTAGATTTAAAAGCATTAAAAGGTGATTCCTCCGACAATATTCCTGGAGTTCCTGGCATTGGCGAAAAAACTGCCGTAAAATTATTAAACGAATACAAAACTCTTGATGGAATTTACGAAAATCTCGATAAAATTACTGGTTCGACTAAAACGAAACTTGAAGCTGGAAAAAATTCAGCCTATCTTTCGAAAAAACTTGCCGAAATTATGTTCGACGCTCCCCTAGACCTTAAAGAAATTCCCGATTTTAAATTCGATCGTGAAAAAGTTATCGCCGGTCTGAAAAAACTCGAATTTAACTCTCTTATTCGCAAAATCTCCAAAACCGAACCCGAAGTTATTCGCGAAAAACCTCATGAAGAACAAATCCCGAACCCTACTCGCGATCCTATATTTGAAGAAGTTTCCTCCGAATCCCTTCTTGAAAATCCGGACATGATTATCGGTTGGGATATAAAAACTATTATGCATAGTAGCAATGAAATAGCGGACGAAATTTTAGATGGCAAAAAATTCTGGGATTTAGCCCAAGCTTCGTTCCTCTTAAATCCGCTCTCTCGCGAACAACCAACCCTTTCTGTACCCGAAGAAGAGTATAAAAAACAATATCTAGAGTTAAAAAAATATCCTAAGCTATTAAAAGTCCTCGAAGAATTTGATTTACCTTTGATACCGGTTCTTTACAAGATGGAAAAGAAGGGCATGTTAATCGACCGAGAATACTTTGATAAATTGAAAGACGAATATACTGCTGAAGTAAAAAAGAAAGAACAGGAAATTATTGAGCTCGCTGGAGTTGAATTTAATGTAAACTCTCCCATCCAACTTTCCGAAATCCTCTTTGAGAAACTTAATCTTCCGACAAAGGGAATTAAGAAGACGACCAGAGGCTATTCGACCGGCGCAAAGGAGCTTGAGAAACTAAAAAATCTAAACCCAATTATTCCGAAAATCATCGAATATCGCGAATCAGCAAAACTTCTTTCTACTTACATTATTCCTATGCCCGACCTCGCGGATTCCGAAAATCGTATCCATACAACCTTTACTCAGAACGTAACAGCAACTGGGCGTCTCTCATCTCAGAATCCGAATCTTCAAAACATCCCAGTCCGAACTGAGGAAGGGAAGCGTATTAGGACCGGATTTATTGCTCCGAAAGGAAAAGTTTTAGTTTCAGCAGATTATTCTCAGTTTGAGCTCCGTCTTGCAGCTATTCTTAGTCATGACCAAAACCTAATTGACGACTTTAATCATGGCGTCGATATCCATACTAAGACCGCTTCCGAGGCTTTCGGTGTCCCATTCGATAAGGTAACAAAGTCTCAGCGCCGCTCCGCGAAAGTTATTAATTTCGGCATCCTTTATGGCATGAGCGTAAAAGGACTTTCCGAAGCAACAAGAATGCCAATCGCTGAAGCGAAACAATTCATTGATAATTACTTTAAACTCCGTGCTCCAATTAAGAAAAAGTTAGAATCAATTCTGAAAATGGCTCGAGAAGAAGGCTATGTTGAAACTTTCTATGGACGCCGTCGTCCAACTCCAGACGTAAAATCATCAAACTTCCTTATTCGTCAGTCTGCCGAACGCGCTGCCCAAAATATGCCAATCCAGGGAACTGAAGCCGATCTTATGAAGCGCGCCATGATAAACGTTGATAAAAATCTCCCAGAGAATGCAAGTCTTGTCATGCAGGTCCACGATTCCTTGATCGTCGAATGTGATGAAAATATCTCAAAAAACGTCGCGGAAATCTTAAAGGAGAATATGGAATCTGTCGCTCCTGAATTAGATATAAAACTCTCGGTTGAAGTCTCCATCGGAAAAAACTGGGGTGAATTATAGATTTCAACTTGTGCAAAAAATACACACGTTGGATGAATGAAAATTTCTAATCTGTCCTAAGGGGCATGAAGACTTAGCCCGAGTGAACTGGAACGTGCCCGCAGGACACGTTTAGAAATTTTCATTCATCCATGATATTATATATTGTAAATATGGAAAAGGGAATTGAGATTTATAAAATTGCCAGAGGCGAGGTTGTCTTTAATATTGAGGCGGAAACTATCTGGGCAACTCAGGAGCAAATCGCTCAACTTTTTGATGTCAAAGTCCCAGCCGTCGCAAAACACCTCAGTAATATCTATAAAAGTGGTGAACTCGACATGAACTCAACTTTTTCCAAAATGGAAAAAGTTCAAATCGAAGGTGGCCGTAAGGTAAAAAGAAGCATTAAGCTCTATAATCTCGATGCTATTATCTCGGTCGGTTACCGTGTTAATTCGAAAAAAGCGACTGATTTTCGTATTTGGGCAACCAAAACTCTCCACCATTATGTTGTTGACGGTGTTGCTGTAAACGAAAGAAGATTAAAGGAACTCGATGCGAAAAAATTGCACGAAATTGAAGGAGCTCTTGGCATCGTAAAGCGCCTAGTCGCCTCGTCCGACCTTTCGGCTGACGAAGCTTCTGGCGTTCTCGAAGTTATTTCTAAATACAGCCCGAGCTTTAAGGCCTTGAAAGAATATGACGAAGGTTATATCTCTTTCACAAAAGGAAAAAAGCGAGCCGTCAAAACTCTTTCCGTCGCTGAATGCAACGATATTATTGCCACCCTAAAGAAAAATGTTAAAGGAGACAATCTCTTTGGAAAACCCAGAAAAGACGCCTTTGAATCCAGTCTCTCCGCAATTATCCAAACTTTCGACGGTAAAGACGTTTATCCATCCATCTCTGAAAAAGCCGCAAACCTACTCTACCTCATCATAAAAGATCACCCCTTCTATGATGGGAATAAACGCATCGGCGCCCTTCTCTTTGTTGTTTTCTTAACTATTAACGATTTTCACTTGACTAAAAATGGCGAAACTAAAATCTCCGACCGCGCTTTGACGGCTCTCGCTCTCCTTATCGCCGAATCTAATCCAAAAGAAAAACCTCTTCTCGTCGCCTTAATCTGTAAATTATTGGAAAATTAAAAACTAACAAATATTTTCAAAATACAAGATCTTAATTATCTAGCATAAGCGATGTTATGTTCCATCGCCTGTGTTTCGAGGGCAACCATTCTTTCGGCATCGTTTATCGAAGAGTTCACCGAATGTTTAACGCGAGCAGACTCCTCCGCCTTTTTCGCGTCATTCCAACGATCAAGAGTCCCGACTAGGTATCCCGTAATTCGGCGAAGTCGCTCGAACTTTCCTTCATCGAACCATTCCGCATGGTCATCAAAATATTCTTTCATCACCTTATCCCCAGCTTTTTTGCCAATCAACTTCATCCCAACTTCGACCAAACACGAAACGTGAAGATTATCATAATGGTCAAAATTTTCTAAAGCCTCCTTAACTTCCTTTTCTGAAACCTTAGCATATTTCGAAAGCGACTTAGTAAAACGCTTAATATTGAAACTCTCTACTTCATTCGGGTTCCGATAAATGATATTCTTCATGATTTTCCTTTCTGCGATAATTTTCTATCACTTTTGTTTTTATAAGCATTACCTGAAAATCATTATAAACCCCACATATAGCGTTAGTCAAGACCTTTTTTACGCTAAATATAGCGTTTCTGTGGAAAACTCATATTTTTATGATAGAATAAAGATATGCCAGAATTACCGGAAGTTGAGACTGTTCGAAGAGGACTAAAAAAATTCATTTTAAAGAAAAAAATCGTAAAAATCGACGTCTTATGCGAAAAATCTTTTATTGGCGAATCAGTTCTCGGAACCGTAAAAGACCTTCGTCGTTTCGGAAAAGCCCTAGTTATAGATTTAGATAATGGAAATTCCTTAATGATTCACCTTCGCATGACCGGACAACTTATTTTTGATGATGATTCTGAAGGACGCTACTCCGCGGGCCATCCAAGCGACAATTTTATCGCGAACCTTCCGAATAAACAAACCCGCGTTATTTTGGAATTTGAAAACGGAACTCTCTATTTTAATGACCAGCGGAAATTCGGTTTTATAAAGTCCTTAAAGACCCCAGAAGTAGAAAACGACCCATTTATTAAAAAACTCGCAAAAGAACCTTGGGATATAGAAGTTGATGAGTTTTACGAAAAACTTAAAAAACACCAAAAATCTCCCATTAAGGCTACTATTCTAGACCAAACTATTATCTGTGGGCTCGGTAATATTTATGCAGACGAAACGCTTTTCGCTTCCGGCATCCATCCTAAAAGAAAAGCCGGAACTTTGACAAAAAACGAAGCTAAGGAAATTCTCCATAATGCTAAAAAAGTCATGGAGAAAGCTATCGAGTCAGGTGGCTCAACCATGGCAACTTACGTAAAAGCCGATGGGACAAAAGGGGACTATCTTGAAAATTTTGCCCAAGTTTTCCATAGAGAGGGGAAGCCGTGTGTGAAATGTCACGAAAAAATCATTAAAATTAAAGTTGCTGGACGCGGAACCCACCTCTGCCCTAATTGCCAAAAAGAGGTAAAAAATGATTAAAATTTTTACTGGCGACGACCGTGTTCGCGCGAAGAAAGAAATTGAAAAATTTCTCGGAAAAAAATACGAAATTATTGAAGGCGCTGAAATTAATTTAAATGATCTCCCAAGTATTTTTCTCGGAAATTCACTTTTTTCCGAGACTAGAAACATCCTAATTCGTGACTTGAGTACGAATAAGTCGGTTTTTGAAAAAGTTCCAGAATATTTAAATACTCCTCACAATATCGCGATTTTTGAGTTAAAACTGGATAAACGTTCAGCGACGTATAAATTACTAAAAGGGAACATAGAAATAAAAGATTTTAAACTTCCCGAAAATCCCGACCAAAAATTAGTTTTTAATATTTATAATACCGCGAAAAGAGATGGGAAAAAAGCTGTTGGAATGCTAGAGAGGATTAAGCCCGAACATGATCCGAATATGTTCCTCGGACTTCTCGCTTCCCAAACCATAAAAGACTATCAAATAAAGCAGGGAACAAAAGAAAAGAAAGCCCTGAGAGAGCTTTCTAAAATCGATCTTGAGATAAAATCTACTTCGCTTCAGCCTTGGCTTTTGATTGAGTCTTTTTTGCTCCGGCTTTCTTCTCTGTAGCTTTTTTCGTGAGCTTCAAACCAGCTTCTTTTGCGATAGCATAAAGCTTAGCTTTTCGGCGCGAAGCTGTATTCTTCTTTAAAAGATCTTTCTTTACTGCTTTATCATATTCAGACTGAGCCTTCGCAAGATTTTCCTGAGTCGGGTTAGCCTTAAAAGTCTTTAAAGCAGACTTTATATCTTTCTTGATTTTTACGTTATGCTCAGTACGCTTAGTCGCCTGTCGAGCAGCCTTTTTGGCAGATTTAATAATCGGCATTTTCTTCCTATATAGATTAAAAATTAATGACTTTTAATTATTATAACTCTTTTTATGAAAAAAGTAAAGAGAAATGTATCTTGAATTTTTGTTAGGCTTATGCTAATATCAACTTTAGAAAGGACAAACATGCCTGATGACAATAACCCTGTGCCTACCCCTATGGCACAAACTAACCCTCCCTTAACGGATCCAATGACGGCTCCCGCGATGCCTGAGCCTCCTATTCCTGCTACTCCGGATCCTGTGACCCCAACGGTCCCAGAAGCTCCGCTTCCTCCAGCTCCGTTAAAAAGGAACCCTTCTTCTGAAATTATTAACGAAGTCGCACATAAAATTAACGACTCGCATTATGTCTTAATTGCTCTGTCCAGCGACCCATCAGTCGACGAGTTAGCTTCCGCTATTGGTATTTCGCTTTATCTTGATAAATTAGGGAAGCGTACGACCGCAATTTATTCCGGCGCGACCCCTAATGCGCTTGAGTTTTTAAAACCAGAGGAGACTTTTGAACCTTCGGTCGACGCTCTACAAGATTTCGTGATTGCTTTGAATAAGGAAAAAGCTGAACATGTTCGCTGTAAAGTTGATGGTGATTTTGTTAAAGTCTATATTACCCCTTATCGTGACCGCATAGGCGAGGAAGATCTCGAGTTCTCTTATGGCGATTATAACGTCGATCTCGTTTTAGCTCTCGATGTCGCAAACGGCATTGATCTTGATTCTGCGCTTCGTGAACACGGACGCATTATGCATGACGCAACGATCGTTAATATTACAACCGGGAATCCTGGTAAGCTTGGCGAAATTGAATGGAGCGACAAGACCGCTAGCTCGGTTTCTGAAATGCTCGCGAACCTCTTATTTAGCATTAAAAGTGATGTAAAAGTTGAAAAAGAAGAAGCTACGGCCTTTTTGACTGGTATTGTCGCCGCGACTAATCGTTTCTCAAACGCAAAAACAACTCCAGAAACTATGCAAATCGCTTCACGTCTCATGGAGTCTGGCGCGAACCAACAACTCGTTTCAAAAAATATTACTCCAGACATCGAAAATGAATTGTTTAACATGCCAAGTCTTGGAAAGAAAGCGAACATTGATGATCCGACAAAACTAAATATTAAACATGGTGATGAAGAGAATGTTGACGAAACAAAACAGGTCGACACTGCAGTAACCGAGAAAGAATCAACTCTGCTACAAGACTTGAAAGAAGCCGAAGCGAACTTAGCTCAAGCTGGAGCCGAAACGACTCCGGATCTTGGTAATCAGCCAGTTCGAATTGAAGGAGACTCACTCCTCGAACCCGATTTAGTCAAAAAAGACGAAATAGCTCCAGAATCTGAACCCGTACCAGAACTTCCTCCTCTCCCTGAACCAGAAATAAAACCGGAAACTCCAGAATCTCCTGAAACCTCTGAAATTGCTCCGGGTCCTGGAGGTGATATTGATCCAGTAATAAATCCGGTTCTTCCCGAAGTAAAAGGAAACATGGAAAAACCAGAGACTCCTGAATCTACGGAGGTCTCTGAATCCCTAGAGCCTAAAAATGAACCAGAATTAAAGCCGACTTCCGAATTTGATTCCGCCCCTCCGACCGAAGAAGAAACTAAGAAATATGGCAAAATGTTAGAGGATGCTTTAAGCAGTGTTTCCGAACCGACCGCTTCATCTCTTCCTCCAGTCGAGAATCCTGCGACCATGAATACGCCAGTAACTCCAACGAACCCCGAAATTAACGGAGTTCCCGAAATAAATTATATGCCGATGCCAGGAGAAGAAATCCTTCCTCCTCCCCCGACTCCCCCAATTGATATGACAGGAGACATCAATTTAGAAACCCCGACCCCTGTTCCAGCGCCTACTCCGAACCCTATTTCTGCTCCAGAACCTACCCCTACTCCGGCCCAAGATCCAGCCCCAATAGATTCTCTTCCTGCAATAAATCCAATCCAACC
>JAFOHW010000052.1 GCA_017421685.1 Candidatus Saccharimonadota bacterium
AACCCAAAGCTTATATTTGTATTTAACAGAAACTTGCCTAGAAACATATTGACAACGAAATTTCTTATTTTTCGGAAGCCAAGTCGCCGCGTCTCCATCAGACTTCTGTTCATTTGCCGACCCATCTACCGCTAATAAATTTAACGGATCTGTCGCAATTTTATTTCGCGTCTCATAATCCATATACTGCGCCCCCTTCTGCCAAGCATCTGACAAAGCAACGACATGGTCGATTTGAATTTTGCTGATTTCCGATTTCTCCGTAAAAACTCGATGTTCACCCATATATGGTTCGTCGAACTCCCCCGCAACAACATTGCATCCTTCCAAAATCGCCGAATCTCCGAACTCCCGTTTTAAAATTCTCTGCCTCAAAGAACAACCATCTACTTCAGGCCACCCATCATAAAACTCTTCTCGCGAATAACCAGTTTTTGGTGCTCGCCCTTTAACCTCTAATTCCTCCAAAATCTCCGTAGCTAACGGCCCTTGAGCCTCAGATTCTACCGAATAATCCAACCCTTCTCCCGCCTCTGTCTCCTGAACCGGAGTCAAAACCGACTCAAAACTATTTGGATTTAGAAAGACCCAAGCTAAAGTCAAAACCAACATCAACAAAACTGTCGATAACCTCCGAGTCCTTAATTTCATAAACCTATTATATCAAAGTTCTCTCTAAAAAATCCTACTCTACTTCTTTTGGCTTACTACTCGAATTTATCATCTCATTTAATTTATCTTGCCAACGCACGTCTTCGTTATACTTCTCAACTTTCTCATTATATTCCTCAATTAACCCATTAATCTCATCATAAAAACCTTCTAATGCATTTTGTTCAGAAATCAACCCGCCTCGTCGCTCATTAAAAATCGCTGTACTGTTAAAGCACCCTTCCGTTTCCGCACAACTATTAAAACTCAAAATATCCGCATTTAACTGTCCGATCCTCTTCTCATATTCTTCCGTTTTCTCTTTTATGCTATTACTTAAGTTATTCATCTCTAGCGCCAAATCATCCAATTCCTTCTCAACCTCTTTAAATACGGATATGTAACTCTCATAAAACCCCACTATCTTCTTCCTGTCTCTAAAAATCTCACCATAATACTTCTCTAACTCCTCCGGTAACTTATTAATCTCTGTCCCGGCTCTAACAAAAATCTCTTCTAATTTTTCTGCCTCCGGATAAGTCTTAAGTTCATCGTCTAAGGTATCCGTGTTCTCCTCATAAACCTTCATTAAAACTGCTTTGAGTGATTCTTTCTTGTCATCCCCCATCCTCTCATAGACCGCATGTAGTAGCTCGTGCGCCGTCGTTAATTCCTTTATCCCCTTTAATTCATCATCTTGGACATTAAAAATGTAAATATCCTGCAAAGTGTAACACCCTAAAACCGCAATTTCTTCATTATCCTTCTGACAATTCGTATTAAAATCATCCTTTTCATTAAATTCTGGCCTCGAAGCATCAAACAAAAACTTGCCTTTATCAGTTAAATCTAGTGAATCCCTAATTGAGACCATTTCCTCTGACGGCCGATAAGTCTTCGCCCGATAAAAATCATATATAACCCCCCGATTAAAATAAGCTAATGAAATTATCGCAACAACTAAGACAAAAAATACAACCCGCCCAACTATTCTTTTTATCATTTTTCCTCCTTATTCATAATATACTACATTTCCACAACATTTTCATCAAAATCTCATTACCCTTATGCTAGACCGAAAAACTTAAAACACATATAATATATTATATGAAATCAATTAAAATAGACCAAAACCTTCTCGAAAAAATAAAACCTACGTCTATTATTTATGGCGAATATGCCGAAGGTGGCGCCATGGGAGATTGTGGAACCGCCAGATTTTATACTATCGAAAGAAAAAACTTAAAATTTTATTACATTAAAGATATTTTTAACAATAAAGAAAACGAAAAAATCTGGGCTAAAACAATCGAATTCTTAAGAAAACTTGAAGACAAGGGAATTCTAACTTATGAATACGGAGGCTATGGAAATCACGCCTATAAACCCCCGAAAGCCAATTTCCTTCGCGACGATGACAACTGTGAATTCATCTATAAAAAAGAAGATAAAATCTATAAAATTTCCCCATCATGCAAAGGCGTTTTTGATTATGTGGCTCCTAATTTTGCTCATCGCGAAATCCCTTTTGAGGAAATCGAAGAATTCCGTAAAAATAATCTCAAAAATTTCTCACCCTCTGAATACGCTTTTCTAACACAATATCTAATACAACTAAAACGTATCGACTCCCATGAAAGCTGGTTCGATTTTACGGTCATAGATTATTTAAACGCCATTGGATTCATCAGGCATAAAAACAAAGAAAATTTTATTCTAAACAGAGACGAACTTTTCGAATGTGATCTCTCATTTCAAAAATATCGCCTAAATTATATTGTGAATAAACTCGGTTGGAATAAATTAAATAATCTTATAACTAAAATGATTAAGGAAGAATCTTTCGATCTATTTCCCCGCCTAAACGACCTCCTTGAAGAAAACGTCAAAGATATTTTCAATAAAATAGAAGTCATAAACTCCAACCAAACCAGCCTCGACCCATTAGACGAAACCTGTATCAAAAATCTCTTCCTAAAACCGGTCATCGTTAATTTTACTAAGGAAGCTAACTCTACTATTATTAAAAATATATTAAATTGTCCTAAAAGCTCTTTTAATCTTAATGCGAAGTCCGTCGCTTATTATCTTGCAAATTATATTTTGAATGAAGACAAACTTCCTTATACCGACATCTTACCCGCCATCGTCCATATTATCGAGGTTCTTCCTAACGAAGACACAAACCATACCCATATCGAAGATCTTTTCTGGATCTGTGGTGAAATTATTAACAATGCCTGGAAATATTTAGAAGAAACTGAAGAATCCCAAAAAAAATACCGAGGATTAGTTTACGATATCTATTGGCCTCGCGTCGGCAGTCTTTGGCCAGTTATTCATTATGAGGAATTTAGCTTTAAAGAACAAAGCACCGAAAAAATTTTCCTTGATTCTCTTGCTTTCGTTATGAGCCTAAACGATATTGACGAACGAAATGAAGAAATTAAAACATTCTTAGAAAATCATGCGACAAAAATTGGATACAAAGCTGGCTCCATCGGTCGTCGAGCCTTCTGCTATACTTTAAGAAATCTAAGTTCTAAACAAGAACTTGAAAAAATTATCTCCACAGTAGAACCTACCGACCTATTCTCATTTCTCTCCTATCCAGAGACAATCGAAGACGCAGACAACCTTCTCGCTGAATTATTCCGCGAAGATGATGACGCTCGTATTACAGGCCTCGCTCGTCTAGGCGTCTTCGAAAGCCTCGTTATAACTCCGAATACTATGAATGTTGGCGAACATATTTTAACCTATATCGATCATCATTTTGATAAATTTATCAATATCTTTTCAAACGACATAGCTACCATCAACGAAAACCCCGCTAATGTATTTACCGAACTTTTCATTGCTATGTCGAAGGGAATTTCCGAAGAAAACGAATTCTTACCTTTCTCAAATATCAAGAAAAAACTCCTTAAACTTGGCTACGACAAAGAAAAACTCACCTCCGCCGAAAAATACGCCCGCAAACACCGCCGAACCATCCTCTTCCAGCGCTCCGCCCTCCAAAAATTCTTCTAATAAAATCCGCCAAGCAGAGATGGATATGCTCGTGTAGAGGCTTTCTTTTATTTATTAATCTTATTTTCCCAGATTTTTCTCACCAATCCCAAAGAAAGAGTGGAGAGCGTAAAACCAATTACTGGCACAAGCGAAGACAAGAAG
>JAFOHW010000053.1 GCA_017421685.1 Candidatus Saccharimonadota bacterium
AATCGGGTCTGCGCCCGGTACTGTCCGGTACTCGACTCGACTAGTTTTCTTAATTCTCGCTTGGGCTCGCTCAATGCTCATAAAACAGACCCCCAACTATTTCTATTTTAGATTCGTTAGGTATTCCGAGAGGGCGGTTAGCTTTACTTTCTCTTCTTTATCGCGGAGGCGGATCGAAACGATTCCCTCTTCGGCGTCTTTCGGTCCAACGATAAAGACGGCTGGGATTTTCATTTCGGTAGCACGTTTGATTTTCTTTCCGAGAGAATCTGCTGAAGTATCGACGGAGTATCTTAATTCATTATATTTTAAGGGTTTATCTAGGATAATTCCATCGAGAATATCGGTAATCTTAGAAACATAATCTGAAACTTTATCGTTAACCGTAACGATACGAACCTGCTCGGGGGCACACCAGAATGGGAACCAACCCCCAGTATGCTCAATAAACACAGACAAGAAGCGTTCGATAGAGCCCAGAGTCGCATGATGAATCATGACTGGTCTCTCATTCTCGCCTTTTTCATTAGTGAATTCAAGTCCGAAACGTTCTGGCATAACAAAATCTAGCTGGATAGTTGCAAGTTGATGTTCCCTACCGATAGCATCTTCAGCCATAAAGTCGATTTTAGGCCCGTAGAAAGCAGCTTCGCCTTCCTGCTCGTAATAGTCTAATCCGTTATCCTTCGCGGCTTGTTTAATTTGTTTTTGAGCTTCTTCCCAAAGCTTCTTGTCGCCAAGGTACTTATCTTCATCAGAACGATAAGAAAGTCTGGCGCGAAGCTTTTGCATTCCGACAGTTTCATAAAGCTCTTTAACGATCCCAACTAGACGCTTAACTTCTTCTTTGATCTGATCTTTTCGACAAAAAACATGAGAATCATCTTGGGTCAGAGAGCGGACGCGAGATAGTCCTCCTAACTCGCCAGTTTTTTCGTCGCGATAATCGGTCGTAGCTTCCATATAACGAACCGGCATTTCTCGATAAGTTCGAGGTCGGGAGGCAAAAATTTGAGTATGATGTGGGCAATTCATTGGTTTCATGGCAAAGTCTTCCCCGTTGACCTGGGAGTGGACCATAAATAGCTCGTCGCCAAATTTCGCATAATGACCAGAGGTCTTATAGAGGTCGGTTTTTGTAATATGCGGGGTCCAGACCTTCTTAAATCCTTCTTTTCCACGAAGACTCAAAGAGTAATTCGCCATTAATTCACGGAGTTCGGTCCCGCGAGGAGTAAAGAGAGGGAGACCAGAACCAACTAAATCTGAGAAACAAAACAGGTCTAGTTCTTTTCCGAGTTTACGGTGGTCACGTTTTTTTGCTTCTTCGAGACGATTTAAGTGTTCCTCGAGTTCTTTTTCGGTTTCAAATGCGACCCCGTAAATTCGGGTTAACATTGGTCGCTTTTCGTCCCCTCGCCAATATGCTCCAGCAATACGAATTAATTTAAATGGCCCTACTTTAGATAAGTCCTTTACGTGTGGCCCTTTGCAAAGATCGGTAAAAATATCTCCAAGGTCATAAAATGAAATTTCGGAATCTTCTGGGAGCTCATCGATAAGTTCAACTTTATAATCCTGTTTTTTATCACGAGCCCAATCAAGAGCTTCCGATTTAGATACGGTTCGTTTAGTCATTGGAAGTTTACGAGCAATTATCTCTCGCATTTTCTTTTCTATTTTTGCTAAATCACCATCGGAGACTTTATCTTTTCCGAAATCGATATCATAATAGAACCCTTCGTCGATGGCTGGACCAATTCCAAACTTCGCGTTAGGATATATTTCCTGGACTGAAGCCGCGAGAACGTGGCTTAAAGTATGTCTCATTTTTTCTAAATCATTCATTTTACTTCCCTTTACTACTAGGTACATTAATTATATCACAAATGAGATTATTATTTTTGACTAGTTTTATAACCAGTCCTGCCCCGAATTTTTAGTTCTTTATAAATGGCTCTAATCGTAATATCGAAACTGTCATAAATTTTTATGCTTTTTCCTAAAACATTCTTGATCTCATTTTTAATATCACTAAATTGAGCACAAGCTAGGATAATTTCTTTCGGCTCAAATTTTACTTTGAACAAATAATTTTTCAATGTTTCATTTATTTCAGTTTCACTTAATTCCCCGTCATCAATTTTGTCTGGCCAAGAATCAAGTATAAGGGTTTTGTGTTTCCTTTTTAAATGAAAGATAAAATTTTGATATTTTCTAGTTCTTGCTACGGCTTTTGTGGTTAAAATTAAGATATTATGTTTTACAAATGAGTCGGGCATCCTGAGGTCTAATCCGATAAATTTTTGTTTTCGATATTTTCTTTTAAAGTAATCTAGACTTGTCAACGATAGAAGATGATTCGAAAAGACAATTAAATCTACGTTGTTAATATATGGACGCAGGGATTCTTCTGCAATCCTCCTAGCGTCCTTAGGACTCAATAAAAGTTTTTCAGCATTTCGCCAATCAATAACCCGAATGACTTCGACGACAGGAAGCTCTTCTTTTAATTTATCAGCAAAAAGTTCCCCACCATATCCCCCATCGAAAACAACTACTTTTAGCATCTTTTCCTCTTTCTCCTCCATTGGGGTAGATTTTATCAGATATTTTAAATTATAGAAAAATAAGACTTAGAGATATGATACACCTTGTAACATATCTTATAATTTTGTAGAATTTTTGACTAAAAATAGCCCTTTTCAGAGCTTTTTATTCTGGTGGATTGTGAGGGGCAGGGATCTCGCTCGCTAAAGCTCGCTCGATTCGAACCCTGGGCTCGAGCCCAGAATCTAGCAGAATAAAAATTAAACCCCTGCGGGGTTTACTTTTTATTCTGGTGGGTTGTGAGGGGCTCGAACCCCCGACCTTCTCGGTGTAAACGAGACGCTCTAGCCAACTGAGCTAACAACCCGCCTTTTTATTATACCACAGAGTACCAATAAAATCCATGATTTCAGGCGGGGGCCAGGGAGACCCCCCTTTGCGACCATAGTCTTTCATCAATCTAGTTCAATAAGTTCGTACTTCGTACTACCGAGACCGAGTTTTTCAGCATATGGTAAGATTTCGCGACCAAGACGAGAATCGATACGCTCTTTCAGTTTTTCGGCGCCAGGATCTTTGCTTTCCCAGACCATATCGATAAAGGCCTGGTCGTTTGCGACAGGATCGAGAGAAGCGACAATACCAAGATCCGCCATGACGGGGTCATCTTGGTTCGCATCGCAGTCACAAGAAGTAGAAAGTGCATTCATAACAGTGATATAGATAATCGGTTTTCCCTGCTCTTCTAGGTAGTCGGCAATAGCCGTAGCCGCTTCGGCCATGGATTCGATGAAATCGATTTGCTCATATTTTGTAGACCAACATTTTTCCGGGTCTTCGGTCTTTCCGCAAGAGTGGATATAAGCTTTTCCGTTTCGACTCGCAATACCGATGGATTGATTTTTTAGGTTTGCGCCAAATCCGCCCATCATGTGGCCTTTAGCATGCGCAAGGTTAATTATACTGTCATAATTTTTAAAATGATCGCCAACGAGGTCATATTTTAAGTGCTTCCCTTTTTTAAAAGGGATTTTAAATTCTCCGTCGGCGTCCATAATGTCAACATCGGCAAATTTTGTAAAACCGTGTTCTTCTGCGACTTTCAAATGTTCTTCTGCGTTATTTCGAGCGCCGGGATAAGCGGTATTGCATTCAATAATTGTCCCGTTCAACTTTTTTACAAACGGACCGATCAGGTCGGCCTTAAGATAGCCCTTCGCTCCGGCTTCGCCGGTAGAGACTTTGACGCCAACTTTTCCAGGAAGTTCTATGCCTAGGGCTTCGTAAATCTTAATTAAACTTTCTGGGGTGATTTCTTTAGTGAAATAGACTTTTGGTAGATTTAGACTCATTACATTATAATACCATAAATATTAAACATGTTCTAAATATCCAGGAATTATTGTAAAATACAACGGACCTTTCCTCTAGTATACCTACGAGTGGATAAGTGTGAAGCATAATAAGAAGTCCATCTCGAAATTCTGAATGTATATGCCCATTGTCCTCCGTTGAATGTTAAAAATTCCAGTTTCGTTATTATCGGTTAGAGAATAGCCATAACGGTTTGGGGAATTTGCAACAATTTCCTAAATGGAATTTTTAAGCATTTTTATTTAGCACCTCTGTTAATGTAAAAACTCTCTAATTCTATTTTAGCATAAGTTTTTCAGAATGGAAAGGGAGCGTGACTTTTAAGATTCTATGAATTTATGAGACAGCGAAGAGCACTCCCAATATTTTTATTATAACTAAAAGAACCAGGATATACAAATGGCAACGTAACGAACGGGTCCTCACGTGAACGTACGATAAATGCTAGATAATAGGCTGGGTTACTCCCTCCGCTAGTAGATGTCCAATAATACCCGCCTGAACCCCGGTAGCGAATTGACGATCCGCTAACGTATCCAGCATAGACAAAATTAACTGGGTAAGCACTAATGGACCTAACAGCCTCAGACCCTTCAGTATTTCCAGCCTCAGTGTCGGTCCAATATGGAGTAGTGCTACTATTGTAGTTAGCTGGAGCTACTCCTGTAATGGCGAAGATTAATCGATATAAATCGTTATTGTTTGCAGTTATATTAGTTTTATTTCCTCCTTGGGGCAACCTCCAACCCGCTGGACATAAGTCTCCCCCTGTGCTGGTATTGTTTGTATTGGTGCCATATGTACCATTACCGGCTGTGGCGGAATACCAGTTATAATAATTGCCGTAACTATAAATATCGAGATCAGTGTTAGTCATACTTGTCGTCGTATTAGATGTATTTCCGGCATAAAGCATGGATTGATTATCACAATTAGCGGAGCTATTATTGCACCAAGCTGTTTGTGTTGGGTTCTGTGAAGCGGAGAGGTGGTTAGAGCTGGACGTAATGGTTCCGGTAGATTGATCAATTGAATTCGTGAGAGGAAGAATGGGGCTACGGGTATTCACACTAGACAATGTCGCAGTATTGTCTAGTCTTAGATTCTCTATCATCCAATATTTTCCATCATCTAGTTTTGCGATAGCGTAGACGTCATCATCGCGAGAATCTCTCAAGGCCGTAATGTATCCATTAGATTTACTATTTAAAGTAGTTCCGTCTTCTAGGGTTGTTATTAATAAATTCGCGGTTTGAAAAGTTAGTTCGTCGCCATTATCGTCCTTCGCGACGGGAACCCAGATTGCGTAAAGTTTTAGACCAGCGGTATTTTTAATGCTATCTATTACCGTAGAGTCGTCAATTGTTTCGTTCGGACCGTAGATAACGTGGCCGGTATTAGTTCCGTTTAGTTCATAATCTGGGGCGTCGCTCCAGCCGGCGAAACCATAGTCTTCCCGTTGGAAATTAGAAGCCCAGAGAGTAATTTCTGTATCTGAACTACCTACACTTTGATCCCCCATCTTTGTAACCGAATTAGCGCCATTATCGTTATAACAGATATTTCCTACGGGGCAAATGGCGCTCCAAACCGCATATAAAGTTATACTTGTGCCAGTAGCCGTTAGGTTAGTTATGCTTGCTCCATCCGGATAGAAGATTCCTGTCCCATCCTGGGCGGTATTCCATCCTATGAATTCGTAGCCTGACGGAGCCGTAAAGGTATTCGAGTTTAGATTTACGGTAACATCTTCATGGACAGTTTGACTACTCATGGTTCCGGTTCCAGAAATTTGCTCTCCATTATTTATAGAAGTAGGGTTAAATTCCACGGTATAAGCCATGCAACTATCGGTGAGAGTTGCTTGATACACGATAGAACCGTTATTATTATTTTCACCATCAATTTTCATTTTGTAGTCCCCTGGTAACATGTCGCTAGAAACTGCTACCCCATAATAGATAGAAAAGGTGTCGCTTATATCTGTCTCCGAAGCGGTGGAAGACGGGGTTCTTAGGGTGTCGGCGGAACCCAGAATTGGAACAGGAGAAAAGACAGATGTTTCGGTCGGGGTTGTCGAAGGATTATAATAATACCCCCATGTGTTCGGAGAATTTACTAGAGTTGCTGTGCCGTCTGCAGGAGAAAAATACGTCCCAGATGTATTATTATCATCGTCGCCATTTAAATATAGGTTGCTGTCATCTATAGATGTAGAGATCGTAAAATTATATCCTGCTTTGCAAGTAGTTGTAACATTAATCTCGTCTTCACTGATTGATGTTCCGGTTGTGCCGTCTTTTTTGGGCATAATGTCGATAATTTTAGCGCCAGAAGAGGTAATACTTATAGAATCCGCCGATACGGAATCTACATTGATGAAAGACAATGATGATGCTACCCCAAGCAGGCAGACAAGGATTGTTCTTTTAAAAATTTTGGACATTTTTGTTTTATTTTTTATGTATGTATGACCTTTATACTCCTATATTAACATAAGTTTTAAAAATGTAAAGAGTTTTTTAGTACAAAGTTTAAGAAAATTTTTAGGTAAACCAAGCGTAGGCTATTTTAATTCGCGAGAGTGAAGGATTTACCTGTGCGTGGGGTACCATAAACTGAAGTGGTTTTACCATAAAATCTGGAGGTAGTGTTAGTAATTGGGCCGGTAGTTGTTCCATTGTTGGTCTTTGGAATGGTAATACGCCAAGTGGTAGCACTATTGCCGGCATATTGAAATATATTACTCATATTTGTTACATTGGAAGTATTCCAGGAGGAGAGATTTAAGGTGAAGGAAGAAGCGTTGCGACCGGCAGAGTTAAACATATTAGACATGGACGTCACGCCGGAAGTGTTCCAAGAAGAGAGATTTAAGGTGAAAGAAGAGGCGCTGTAGCCAGCATAGGAGAACATGCTCTGCATTTTTGTTACGCTGGAAGTGTTCCAAGAGGAGAGATTACCGATAGACCAGGACGTAGCGCTGTAGCCGGCATATTGGAACATAAAATCCATAGCCTCCACACTGGAAGTGTTCCAGGAAGAGAGGCTTAGTGTGAAGGAAGATGAATTATAGCCGGCATAGGAGAACATGCTACCCATGTCTGTCACGCTAGAAGTATTCCAAGAGGAGAGATTACCGATAGACCAAGTAGTGGCGCTGTAGCCGGCAGAGGAGAACATGCTATGCATTTTTGTTACGCTGGAAGTGTTCCAAGAGGAGATGTTGCCAATAGACCAGGTAGTGGCACTGCGGCCGGCGGTATCGAACATTTGTTGCATATTTTCCACACTAGAAGTATTCCAAGAGGAGAGACTTAGTGTGAAGGTAGATGCGTTGCGACCAGCATCAGTAAACATGCGGTACATACTTGTTACGCTAGCAGTATTCCAGGTAGAAAGATCGCCAATAGACCAGGAAGTGGCACTGTAGCCGGCGGAGTTAAACATATTGGACATATCTGTTACGCTAGCAGTATTCCATGGAGAGAGATTTAGAGTGAAGGTAGAGGCATTGTAGCCGGCAGAGGAGAACATACTAAACATGTATATTACGCTAGAAGTATCCCAAGAGGAGAGGCCACCAATAGACCAGGTGGTGGCGCTGTAGCCGGCATATTGGAACATGTCTTGCATATTTGTCACGCTAGAAGTATCCCAAGAAGAGAGATTTAGAGTGAAAGTAGAGGCACTGTGGCCGGCAGAGTAGAACATGTCGGACATAGTTGTCACGTTGGCAACATCCCAAGAAGAGAGATTTAGAGTGAAAGTAGAGGCACTGTGGCCGGCAGAGGAGAACATGTTGGACATGTATATTACGCTAGAAGTATCCCAAGAGGAGAGGCCACCAATAGACCAGGTGGTGGCGCTGTAGCCGGCAGAGGAGAACATTCTGGACATATTCGTCACGTTAGAAGTATCCCAAGAGGAGAGGTCGCCAATAGACCAGGTGGTGGCGCTGTAGCCGGCAGAGGAGAACATGCTGGGCATATCTGTTACATTAGAGGTATCCCAAGAGGAGAGGCCACCAATAGACCAGGTGGTGGCGCTGTAGCCGGCATAGTTGAACATGGTAGACATGGCTGTTACACTAGAGGTATCCCAGGAAGAGAGGTTGCCAATGGACCAGGATGTGGCACTGCGGCCGGCAGAGGAGAACATAGCAGCCATATTTGTAACGCTGGAAGTGTTCCAAGAAGAGAGATTTAAGGTGAAGGAGGATGCGTTGTAGCCGGCAGAGGAGAACATACTAGACATGTCCGTCACCTTAGTCGTATCCCAGGTAGAAATAGTAGACAAGTCAGATAAGGCTCTCATTTGATTAAAAAAGTTGTTGGAGTTTTTATTCATGAGAATCGTGGACGCTTCGGAGTAATAGTAAATAGTAGTATTAGTTGAGTCATACCAGGCGTAGATTGGGTACGGAGAAGAACTAACTGAGATGGTGTTATCCGTAGAATCAACGAATCCGCTAGGTAAAGAGTTGGAACGGACAATTGCGGTAATAGTGTTGTCCTGAGTAGAATAGGTAGCTGAACTATTGCCGGCTAGTCTCTTTAGTTTTTGGTTTACATTTCGTCCGGTATCTAGGTAAGCTCCATTCGTCCAAACAGCATATAGAGTAATCGTATTGCCAGTAGAAGCGAGATTAGTGACCTTTTGTCCATCGCTATAGAATGTACCAGTACCATTAGCACTAGTATTCCAACCATAAAAGAGATAACCAGAAAGAGCGAAGGTACTAGTACTAATCGCAGTAGCGGTGTTCCTTGAGACGGTTTGATTAGTCATAGTACCAGTAGCAGAACCAGGAGTACCGCCTACACTAGATTCGTTAGCGTTAAAGGAGACGTAATAAACTTCGTCCCAAATCGCGAAGAGTTCTAGGTTTTGGTCTGGATATAAATTAAGAGCAGAAACATTAGACCCAGCTGCATAGCTGGTGCCAGTACCATCAGCCTTAGTGTTCCATTCTCTAAATCGCCTATTAGTCGCAGCGGTAAATAGGTTAGAATCAGCAAGTTTGCCAGCGACAATTTCTACGGTTTGATTCGATGTAGAGCCAGAGCCATTATTAGCATTGTAGTTAATAGTAACTTTGCCCTGGCTAGCTACACAGCGAATGTTTTTTCTGTAGTATTTATTGCCACCATAGGTAGCTCCGGTACTGGCACTGCTATAAAGAGTAGTAGTGTTTACTCTTCTACCGTAAGCTGCGGTAGTGGAGCTAGAAGTAGAAGTCCAGTAGAAACCATATGTAGTTTGGTTAAAAGTAGCACCATCGGTAAAGCCACCGTCTATTTTAAAGTGGCTCGGAAGGTCTGTGGTAGGGTTACTGGCGGAGTAGTTAGAAGCAGTAGAAAGGGCTCCGTATTGATCGTTAGTAGGAAGGTCCCAGTTTCTAGGACAGACGGAGGTATTTATAGCGGAACTAGTAGATGCGGTACTGGCTACGGAAGCAGACCAAGTATAATAAACGCCATTAGTAGTAGCACTACTATCATTAGTTAAACGAATCTTAGGAAGACGAGTAGTTGCGGTATAAGACGTAGTATCCCCAGCTGGTAAGGTAAAAGTAGTTCCCTCTTCTAGATCGGTGTCGTCACTAGTTAGCTCTACTTCACTATTAGTACCTAGTGCTAAGTTAGTAGTCATCCAACAGTTACCGTCTGCGAGTTTGGAGACATCGTAAGAACGACTGGTGCCATCACGATCATCAGTTAGAGTAACAG
>JAFOHW010000005.1 GCA_017421685.1 Candidatus Saccharimonadota bacterium
AAATCTTCTTTTTTAAATAAATCCAGCCTACTGCCCTAGTCCCATAAAATATGGTATAATATAAATATCTGGGATTGGCGCAGCCCGGTAGCGCGCACGCATGGGGTGCGTGAGGTCAGGAGTTCAAATCTCCTATCCCAGACCAAAACCAGTGTCAAAGCATAGCACAATTAGTAGCGATTTAGTGTAGAGACGCTAAAGTCGTCAGGGTGTGGCGCAGTTGGTAGCGCGCAGCGTTCGGGACGCTGAGGCCGTCGGTTTAAGTCCGATCACCCTGACCATTTTTTATTGTCAAAAAGAAGTCTTGTAAAAACATAATATTTATCGTAAAATAATCTTAACAGGCGATATCTGGAATCTCGCCTAAGGGTTAAAGTGCTATTACCATTCTATACGAATGGTAATTCTTTTTGTTTTGGAACCAAATCTGAAAACTAGGTTTAATTCTAATTTCATTCTTGTTCTCCTCTTTAAGTTTTTGTTTTTACTTAATGGGGAGATAAATCCAAGCTATCCAGAATCACTACGTATAAATCCCCCCTTCCTGGAGCGAACCATTGACTAACGGTTCGCTCCTTCCATGGGAAGATCTATATTAATCGTAAACAAAAATTTTTCTACTCCAACCCGGGCGTATTATATACATACTTTATTTTTATTTTCAAGCATAATTTAGGAAAAAATATAACATAAGTGTTTTAATCTCCTTATCCTTCAAACACCGGTACATCCTCCGGAAACGGATCAAAATCATCGTCGCCAAAACCATCAAAATCACCAAATCCAGAATCGCTAAAATCCGTAAATCCATCCCCATCTTCATCTCGATACCCAGAAGACCCATATGGATTATATCCTAGTTCAATTAAAAACCTTGATGGCATACAAAAATTTCGCGACCCGTAAGAATATCTCGAACCCGCATAAGTCAAAAATAACTTTCTCATCGCTCGCGTCATCCCGACATAAGCTAATCTCCGTTCTTCTTCTAAATCAGACTCATTCTCCGAAGCCCTCGAACTCGGAAACAATCCATCTTCCATCCCGACCAAAAACACAACTGGAAATTCCAGTCCTTTCGCCGAATGTATCGTCATTAAAGTGACTGAATTCTTCGCAGAATTCTCGTCCGCCGACGACATTAAACTTGCATCCGCTAAAAATTCATTCAAACCCTCATAAGCCAATGCATTCGAAACTAAAACTTCTAAATTCCCCATTCGTTCTTCAGAACTCGGCGTCCCATCATCGGTTAATTCTCTAAAATTAAAATATTCAATAACTCGCTTTATGGTTTCGCTTGGTAAATCGCCCTCCTTAACACTCTTTAAGAAATTAACCAATCTTAAAAATCCATTTTTTGCCTTTCCGCCTTTTAGAACTTCAGGTAAATCCGGATTAATTAAAGGTCGAGAATCGCTCATCGAATCCATTGCGTCAGTAATTTTAAGAAGCGAACTTTCCCCGACTCCCGACAAAACATTCGAAACAACTCGAGCTAAACTAACCTTATCCCGCTGGTTTATAATCAGTTTTAAAATCGCCAAAACGTCCTTTACTTCTTTTCGATCATAAAACCTAACCCCTCCAACAATCTTGTATGGAATATGAAACCCCATTAACGCTTTTTCGAACGCATATGATTGGGCATTTGTCCGATATAAAATCGCAAAATCCGAATAGTCCGGATATTTTCTAGACATATTCAAAATCTTTAACGCTACAAAATTCGCTTCCGCCGTCTCATCTCTTAAAGATTCGATATCAACCGGCTCACCTTTTCCAACTTCCGTAAATAAAGACTTATCAGTCCGAGTCTTATTTTCGTTAATAATTTTTTGCGACGCTTCTAGAATATTCCCCGTCGAACGATAATTCTGCTCTAATTTTATTACTTTTGCTCCTGGAAAATCTCGTTCAAAATTTAAAATATTTGTGAAATCCGCTCCTCGCCAAGAATAAATCGACTGCCAATCATCCCCAACGACGCAAATATTTCGTTTCTCCCCAACTAATAACTTAACAATGTTATATTGAATCAAATTCGTATCCTGGTACTCGTCAATTAAAATATGTTGGAATTTCTTCTGCCATTTTTTTCGAATTTCCAAATTCTTAGAAAACAATTCTAGCTCTCGAATCAATAAATCATCAAAATCAAGCGCTTGCGCTTTTGCTTTTTCCTCTTCATATTTTTTAAAAATTTTTGCAATATTTTTTTGATTCGGATAAAACGCGATCGCTTCATATTCTTCCGGCCCATTTCCTTGATTTTTTTCATTTGAAATTATCGACTGAACCGATTTTGGTTTTAAATTCTTATTATCCGAAAGTTTTAAGTCTTTCATAACTCTTCGAATTAAAGAAACCTGATCGTCTGTATCATAGATTACAAAATTCCGATCTAGTCCAATCGCCTCTGCCTCAATCCTTAAAATCCTCACCGCAATCCCATGAAACGTCCCCATGTAAGGCATGAAAGATCGTGGGGGCTCTAACCCATCAGATTCGTTAGCAATCAGCTTCCATAATCTCCCCCGCATCTCCTTCGCCGCTTTATTCGTAAACGTTACTGCTAAAATATTGTTAGGCTGAACTCCATGCTTAATTAAATTCGCAATTCTATGTGTCAGAGTTTTCGTCTTTCCAGATCCTGCACCCGCCAAAATCAACAACGGTCCTTCTAGAGTTTCTACCGCTTCCTTTTGCGCCGAATTTAAGCCCTCCAAAATACTATCCATTACTACATTATATCAAAATTCTAAAACTAAATCCCGGTCAAAGGCGTAATATCAGCTCCTAAATGTCGGAGCCTAATCGCAAAGTTCTGATATCCTCGGTTAATCGTATAAATATTACGTAAAATCGAAGTTCCTGGCGCCGCCAACATCCCAATCAGAATCACTACCGCCGGTCTTAACGCCTGAGGAGCAACTAATTCTGTTGGTCTAAAATTCGTCGGTCCCTCAATGTAAACTCTATGCGCATCCAATAATTCAACTTTAACATTCAAATTTGCCAACTCCGTCGAATATACCGCCCGATTTTCAAATACCCAATCATGAATCAAAGTCCTCCCTTCTGCAACCGCTGCAATAATCGAGAAAAACGGCAAATTGTCAATGTTAAGCCCCGGAAACGGCATCGGATGAATCTTGTCAACCGGCGCAACTAATTTAGATTTTTTAATCGTCAAATCAACCAGTCTCGTTCTTCCGTTCGCCGAAAAATATTCTTCCGATTTTTTAAATTTCGCATTCATGTTCTTTAAAACTTCCAGCTCAATCTCTAAGAATTCAATCGGCGCCCGCGTCAACGTAATTTCTGAATTTGTTACTAACGCCGCCGCAATAAACGACATTGCTTCAATCGGATCTTCCGAAATATTATAATCGACATTTAAATTAAAGTCCGAACGCCCTCGAACTACCAGAGTTGTTGTTCCGATTCCAGAAATTTTTACCCCCATCTTCTCTAAGAAGAAGCAGACATCCTGAACCATATAATTCGGCGAAGCTCCAACAATCGTAGTTTTTCCAGGACATAATGCTGCCGCCATTAAAACATTTTCCGTTACCGTATCGCCCCGCTCAGTCAAAACAATATATCTATCTTTTTTATCATGCAAAACTTTCTGATCAACACTAATTTCATAAAATCCACTATTGCTCTCTGCATCTACTTTAAGTCCAAAACTCTCTAGCGCCTTAAGATGAGGCTCAATCGTCCGCGTCCCTAATGAACAACCTCCTGCATAAGGAATTCTAAAATTCTCATATCGATGCAAAAGTGGTCCTAAGAACATAATAATTGACCTCGTTCGTCGTGCCGCCTCAATATCTATCTCATCGAGCTTCAATTCACGTGGTGATATAATTTCAAGGTCACGATGACGATTTTGCCAGTGACACTTCACACCAATCGACTCTAAAACTTCAATGATTCGATAAACTTCCTCTATTCGTGCAATCCTATGCAGAACTGTTTTACCAGTATTTAAGAGGCTTGCACAAAGTAGCCCCACCGCCGCATTTTTTGATGTATTTATTGTAATCTCTCCAGACAATTCCTTCCCGCCTCGTATCCTGAAACTTTGAGAAAATGAGTCATTTATAGAGAGAATTTGTTTCCCAAAAGCATCCGAAAGCTTCTTAATCATCTCTAGGGAAACATTTTGCCCGCCCTTCTCAATACGATGAATGGCGGATTGCGAAGATCCGACCATGTTGGCAAGCTCTTCTTGAGTCCATTCTTTCTCAAGACGCATATGCTCAATCGTTTCTCCAATTACTTCTTGATAAGTTTTTGCCTTTGCCATATAAAAATTATATCATGTCATGAATATTTGTAAATATGCTATAATTGTTTCATGAAAACGATAAAAGATATAGATGTAAAAAATAAAACCGTCCTGCTAAGAGCTGATTACAATGTCCCATTGAAAGATGGTAAAGTTGAAAATGACTTACGTATCCGCGCTGGTCTTCCGACCATAAACTATTTATTAGAACATGGCGCAAAAAGAATTTACCTTATCTCTCATCTCGGTCGTCCCGAAGGAAAAGAAAATCTTAATTTTTCCCTTTCACCTATCGTCAATACTCTAAAAAAACTGCTCCCTAACCAAGAAATTGGTTTTTACCCACTACCAGTAGACTCTGAACCAATTAAAAATATCCCCGAAAAAGTTAAAATCGTCCTCTTAGAAAATCTCCGTTTTAACCCCGGCGAAGAAGAAAATTCTCAAGACTTTATTGGAAACATCGTCAAAGCAACAAAATCCGATCTCTATGTTCAAGACGGTTTCGCTGTCGTCCATCGCGCCCATGCCTCGACCGACGCAATAAAAGAATTTCTCCCCGTCTATGCGGGATTATTAGTTGAAAAAGAAATTATCAATTTAGGAAAAGTCATTAAAGACCCAGAAAAACCCGTTCTTGTTATTATTGGTGGAGCTAAAGTCGAAGACAAAGAACCTCTAATCGAAAAATTCTTGAAAATCGCCGACAATATCGTTGTTGGTGGAAAAATCTCCGCCGACGGCTACAAACCTAAAAATGAAAAAATCTACGTCGCTGAAGATTTTGACGAAAATTCCAAAGGAGAAAAACTTGATATTGGCCCCCTCTCAACTGGAAAAATTACAGAATTAATAGCTAACTCAAAAACTATCATTTGGAACGGTCTTCTCGGCTACGCCGAAGACCCTACTTACGCGACTTCCTCTACCATCGTCGCCGAAAAACTTGGCGAAAAATCCGACGCCACAACCGTAATTTGTGGCGGAGATACGACTGGTTTTGTTGAAAATCTCATGAAAGAACATAAAAATCTTAATTATTCCTTAATTTCCACCGGCGGAGGCGCTTCGCTCGAGTTTCTCATCGGGAAAAAACTCCCCGGACTCGAAGCGATAAAAGATTAGATGCTCCTGATTTTTATTGTATCGGTTCCAAACTTATCTTTATCTCCAGAAACAATTACCGTTAATAAGTCTTTTTTACCTTCCCTTGTGTGCAAATAGCCAGCATCTTTTAATTCTTTAACTAAATCATATCCAAACCCTCTCGAATACGGACGTACAAATGCCGAATTTGCATAAATTAGAGCGAGCTGGTTTGCGACTCTCTCATTCGACGTTACCGAAATAATCGGTACGTCCGGTCTCTGCGCCGCCATCGTAGTAGCTGTTACTCCTGAAGCGGTCTGACAAACAATCAAGTCAGCATTAATCCTCTCCGCTAATCTCGCCGTTGCGTCCGAAATCCCATCATAAACCTCCGACTTCTCGCCAATCGGTAACTGCGAAATCGTCGCAAGCCCAGAATGATTCTGTGTATAAAGAATTATCTTCTTCATCTCCTTGACTGTTTCTAGTGGATATTTTCCGTTTGCCGTTTCATCCGAAAGCATCACGACGTCCGTTCCTTGAATTACCGCAGTCGCAACATCCGAAGCTTCCGCCCTCGTCGGCTCCGGTTCCTCTACCATCGAACTAAGCAGTTGGGTAGCAACAATACATAACTTAGCATGCGCTCGACACATCGCAATTAATTTTCGCTGAATAATCGGAACAACTTCCGCTCCCGCCTCAACCGCCATGTCTCCCCTCGCAACCATAATCCCATCCGAAACCTTTACAATTTCCTCTAAATGCTTCTCATTCTCAATTGCCCTCTTCGTTTCAATCTTCGCGATAACTTTTGCGGTCGAACCATACGACAGTAAAATCTGCTTTAACTTCTCGATATCTCTCGCCGACTGAACAAACGAAAGCGAAACATAATCATAATCACACCTCGCTCCATACTCAATATCCGCTAAATCTTTTGGCGTTAAAATATCTCCTCCAAAATCCGTGTCCGGAAGGTTCAAGCCTTTTTTAGACATGATGAAGCCCTCATTCAAAACTCGAACCTTAATCGCCGTTTCAGAAACAATTTCAATAATTTCACATTTTATTTTCCCATCAAACATCGACAAAGGTTCGCCAATTTTAACCTTCTCCGCTAAATTATACTGAACCGGGACAGTTAAACCTCCATCATGTATAAATTCTCTCGATTCAAGAGTTACCTCATCCCCAGATTTTAAATCTAGATGATTATCTTTTAACTCCCCTAATCGAATCTTTGGACCCTGCAAATCCTGTAAAATCGCAACCGAACGGCCCTTCTTCCTCTGCGCCTCACGAATCCATTTTATCTGCTGGTCTCTTTCTTCATTCGAACCATGTGAACAATTTAACCTGCAACCATTAACCCCCGCCATGATTATTTCTTCAATCATTTCTTTCGAATTCGTCGCTGGACCAATCGTAGCTAAAATTTTTGTTCGTTTAAAAAGTTTATTCATACTATATATATTATCATAAGTTTAATTCTATGATAATATTAAGGCATGAGACAAACTAAACGGAAAAAAAATTCTCGAAAAAAGAAACAGCCTTTATCCACGGCCCAAATCATTATTTTTACCGTTATTATTATCACAATCATTACAGTTATAGTTTCAATTGTTATCATTCCCTTTCTAAAACCTGAAAATATCATAAAAAACGACACTGAAACCTTAGCTTCGAATTATTATGAGAACTATTTTTACGAAAAACTCACTTCGTCGAAAGATTTTTCCGGCAACGCCGAAAAAGTCCTTAAAAAATACAAAGAACGCGGACTTGCTATCGTCCGATTCCGCCAACTAACTTCATACGGTTCCGGAAAATATCCAGATAAAGTTAAAACCATAAAAGATTCTTGCGACGAAAACCGTTCTTACGTTATCTTCTACCCTGAACCACCATACGAAAAAACTTCATACCATATCGACTATTCCTACGCTTGTAATTTCTAAGTTTTTTGTTATAATATTATTAGAGCCATTTTGGTCTCGTAGTATAACGGTAAGACACATCGGGTTTTCATCCCGACAACGCGGGTTCGCTCGCGAAGCGAATAGCCGTAGCGAAGCGAAGGCTAACTCCCGCCGGGAGTATAAAAAATTAACAATTTGGTCTCGTAGTATAACGGTTAGTACATCGGGTTTTCATCCCGACAACGCGGGTTCGACTCCCGCCGAGATCACCAAAACAAAAAGAAGACCTCTATGGTCTTATTTTTGTTTTAGATTTTAGCGAGAGAAAAACCCGAAGGGTTCGCTCGTAGTAGGAACCGAGCAAAAAGAAAACTTGTTTTCTTTTTCGAGGTGACGCCCTACGAATTGATTTGCGCTTTAGCGCAAATCAAACTCTCACTATTACTTCCTTCTTCTATACACAAACCACAACACCCCCATCGAAGTACCCAGTATCACTAATGCCACACTACTAAGCCCCACCATAGCAACTCTCGTAAATGCACCAGTATCTGGTGCAGCGACATCGGTTCCATCCGTATCTGGTACGACAATATCAGCCTCATCTACATTACGGCCACCAACTCTATTAATATACCCCTTAAACCAAGCAGGCAACAATTCCATGTGACGGAACTTATCAGTTGGCCAATTATCGCTATTATTACTCGCCTCATCAGTAGTATTCGCAATACGTACAGCAAGATGTTCGTGGTTAGCACTCAACATGTCATCTGAATTCACTATAGTATCACTGATTTCGTCACCTGGAGCTAAATCGGAAAAAGGAACCTCCTTATAAACCGTTTTATCAACCGTATTATAATATACCAATTTACCATTTTTATGGCCTGGACCTAGCGACTTAGCAGTCACGACATAAGCGTCATGATTACCACGATCATGAAAATCATATTTCAAATCAACGATTTGGACTGAGCCCTCGTTCGCCTCAATCAAATACTCCGACTGTACACCAATATCAGCATAATCATCGTCACGGCTAGTAGCACCCAGTACATAAGTATGCGGATTATTGTAGTCGGCCTCAGGAAGTTCTAGTTCAAGCTGGTAAAGATCACCTGGGCTTAGAGTTGGAATTTCGTAATTTGCTAATTTAATGTACTTATCACCAGATTCGCCTTCGTTTTTAAGATATAATGAGAAGCTATTAACATGGAACAAACCTGTATTTTTCAAAAGTACATCAACTTTTGCTATATTAGTATCGACACCTAAATTCCTCAAATTTGTAATATCAGCCGTAAGGATTGAGATGTGATTAGTAGCCTCCCCCGACATCGCATACATATCGGCCTGCCCTTCTTCCCAATCGGGCTCAACATACTGATAATTTTGCACTGTATAAATGATAAACGGCACAGCGCTACTGCCAGCAAGCTCATTATTACCAATAAACAGTCCAGCATAATAGGTTACATTAGAGTTCTCATCTACATTCGTGACTGCTACAGGGTCATAGCTACATACACCATTAGCCTTCACATAACCAACTAAATTCTGACGCGAATCTACATTGGAAAGATAAGAAACCATAAATGTTCCGTCTAAGTCACCGATAATCTTGAACGGTGCACTCGGCAATGAGTTTTCGTCATCACCAAATTCAAGGTTTTTTGCACCATCGCTTACAGAACTATACAGTTTACCATCTTGCATAAACACCAACGTTGGTTCCCCGTCGTTATTTACAAACTGGGCGCCCCAGGCATTTGGGAAAGTAGCAACTACATCACCGTCAATATTAACAACGTAGGTAATAGTCACGTCGGCATTGTCATTCCAAAGCGTATACGCGACGCTTGGCTGACCATTGTAAATTCCTGCATCAAAGGAGGCAATCGTTCCCCATATATAGCTTTTGATTACATTGCCATCCCATCCATCGCCGTTTTTACGGAAAAGCATGATTTTGCGTTCGCCATCAACTAGACCTTCGGGATCGGCGTCATCATTAGTATAAGCAAAGACATATGGCTCACGATCATCTTCGTTCTTACCTGTGGTTACACCAACACCTCCGTAAATGTAATTTGAATCTGATGTGATATATTCTTGACCTTCGAAACTATTAGTATCAGAGTCGAATTTAGCAATCATAATTTCGCCACTCTTAGAAACTTCGCTAAGAGTAGCGCCATTACTACCATCATTTTTAATGCGTCTCCATACGAGATAAGATTGGCCTGAATTGGCACCTCGTACGAATTGTGCTCCGAAATCCTGACCGTCATGACCAGCTACTTCTTGTGGCTGGCTCATTTGTTGAGCAGTACCATCATATATTGAATAGTTCAACTCGCCATTATTATTCGCGAAGACCACAACAGCATTTAGCTCGTTAGTAGGATGTTTGATAATTTGAGTACCGCTATTAGCATAGACATTTTCAGCAATTCGGTGAGCGTAATTGTAATCATTCATAATTTGCGTCCCAGGTGCGTCCGAAAGAACTGGCGAAGTTGCACCCAAGACAGGCCCGCCACCAAGACCCATAGATTCTGCAAGTGAAGAATCGGTCTCCTTAGTAGATTTATCTAGATTTTCTAGATCCCAGGTAGTTTTGCCTTCTGGGGTTTTGATTGTGCCGGCCAGCTGTTCTCCATAGTGATTTTCTTTAAGGTTTTCTCGTTCTTGTTTCATTTTGTCCGCTAGATTTAAATCAGTGGAGTACGTAATAGCATCGTTCGTTTCTGTCTTATTATCAATGAAATCATACGAGCCTTTTACGAAAGTAAATGTCGCTACTGTTCGCCCAAGCACCTTGGCTCTTAATCCTACTTCGCCAGAAACGTTAAGTTTATAAAATTCAAATTCTGGCAAAATATGAGTTCCTAAGGTAAGATGAGCTTCACCATAAATACCAATTGATGCTAGCCAGCCGGAGCCGATTCCACCATAGAGTTCTAATCCTGCCGAGCCACCAAGATCAAAGGTACCATTAAAACGTTGTTCATTTGATGGAGCGAGTGAAAAGACAAATTCACCATCAACACCAATAGTGACAGTCATTGAGTAGGTAAAAATAGCATACTGACCTATTACTTTATATCCGGTACCAACATAGAATTGCAAAGTTCCGGTCATTTTTTCGGGGTGATTGTCATAAGAAGTGGCATAGCCGGCGATAGTCCAAACAAGACCTAGGCCTCCTTTGTCCGGGTCGTGTTTTTTAGTGTCTTTCCATTTTTGGTATAAATCGGATTTAGAGATGCGTTCTTTCATTTGATCTTTGGCTGCGTCATTCCAAAATTCTGCGTCTGTAGAATTGGTGCCAATTCCAATTACTGAGCGACCATCTGGATAATGTTCGTATTTAATTGGAACAGGAATAGGGCTGAAGTTAAAGTTCATACCAGGAGAAATTGAGCCCATGTCGATATTGACATCTTTAGCTGGACCCAACGTTACTGGCACTTCAAAATCTTCCTTCGTGGCATTTTGCTTAATGATGAGACCTAGCATAGTCTGACGCACGACTGTATCATCCCAATCGTAAAGCACAATCTCAAGACCGGATTTAGCTATGAGTTTAGCAGCGTTAAAACTACATTGCCGAGTACCAGTTGAACATATATTTTTAGCTTCACCATCTTCTGTAATGTCGCGAAGTAAAATCGTTTTTACGGAGTGATCCACGTCAAAATCAAGCGTCATATCTTTCTGATCATCAATCGAAATAACATAAGCATTATTATAAATATCAACTACGTCCTGATCGTAAGTCAACGTTACCGAATGAAGCACATCTCCATTTACAGAATCATCCGTCGCAAAAGTATTTGGCGTCACAAAAAACGCCACGAACGTCAAAATAAATAGCGTTGTTATCGCCATCCCCCATTGTTTAATAGCACCCATTTAATCTCCCTTTTGTTTTTATATGACCTATTTGTACTAATTATACCATAAGTATTATTATATGACTAATTTTTTTAAACAAATATAGACCAAATCCGCTTTTCGCCGTCGGCCAATAACATATCATGATTTCTATTAACAGCAAACATGACTTGTGGTTCACCAATATAACAATCTGGCCAATCACTAAACTCCCGTACCGGCTCCGAACCACATTTATCCATAAATTTTCCGTCTTCATACTTTACAAAGTGATGCCCCGCTTCCCCACGTAAATGTCTATAAAGTACTATATATTCATCCTCAGCCAATTCTTCTCCCCAATCATACATCCTTACAAAAGGAAATGTTTTTAAAATATTCTCTACAGCATCCTCAGGATTATCAGATTCCGGAAAAATAGCAGTAGCTACTTCTAAAGCAAAACCACCGCAATTAATTTCCATATTAAATTCTTTCTCAAAAAATTCAACTGATGGTAATTGAAAAAAGAAATCATTGGTCCAGCCTCGCTTAGCCAAATTGTCTACAGTTCTTGGTATTATCAATTCGTTCATTAATTTTTGTTCAAAAACCGTTTTCTCTTTATATTTTTCCTTCACTTCATCAACTGCACGATCAAACATCTTTTCTACCATTTCCCCGCGCACATCAATACTCTTAACTTCTCCAGAATTTTCAGAATTAGGAAAACGTTCACTCATATTACAAACCCACCATTTTCAAAAAATCTTCTTCATGAATTTTATCGATACCTAATTTTTCCGCCTTTTCAATTTTCGACTTTCCCGGCTTCTCACCCACAATTAATGCCGTGGTATTTTTAGTAACCGACGAAGTTACCGTAGCACCAAGCTGGCGCAACCTATCTTCTGCCTCTTCTCGCCCCATCAATTCCAATGTCCCAGTAACAATATACGACTTTCCGGTCAACGGTAATTTATTGTTTTTTTCTTCTTTTGGCCAAACTCCTAATTCTTTTAATTCGTTTAGTAAACTCAAATTATCTTCGTCCGAAAACCACGCCAAAATCGATTCCGTAGCAATAACTCCAATATCCGGAATCGCTAATAATTCCTCTTCTGTCGCATTAATCAAATTTTCCAAAGCTTTAAACTCTCGCGCTAAACTCGTTGCAGTCTGAACTCCAACGTGACGAATTCCTAGCGCCGTAATAAACTTCGCCAAACTCGGACTCTTCGATTCCGAAATCGCCTTAACTAAATTCTCCGCCGATAACTCGCCAAATCTTTCCAACTTAGAAATTTCCAAAGCTTTTAATTTATATAAATCCGCAATCGTTTTCACCATTCCCGATTCAACCAGCGCAGTAACATTCTTTTCTCCAAGACCTTCAATATTTAGAGCCGGCTTCGAAGCATAATATTCTATCGCCCGCTTTAAAATAAAATCCGACGACTCACCTTTTACACGATAAACAACTTCTCCTCTCGGCCGTTCAAATTCTAATTCCGGATATTGCTTTTTTAAGGCCTTTACATAGTCAAACGGTTCCGTTCCTTCTGGTCTCAAATCAACTAAAGTCTCCTTAATTTGCGGAATTATATCCCCGGCCTTATATATAATAACCGTATCTCCAATCCTAACATCTAACCTAGAAATCTCATCCGCATTATGAAGTGAAGCATGCCTAACCGTAGTTCCTGCGACTTGAACCGGATCCAAAATCGCAACCGGCGTCGCCGCGCCAGTCCTTCCAATCGAAATCACGATATCTCGAACTTTCGTCGTAGATTCTTCTGCCGGAAACTTAAACGCAACCGCCCCTCGCGGAGTTTTTCCAACAATTCCAAGCTTATCATAAATCTTTCGATCATTAATCTTTATTACCATCCCATCCGTATTAAACGGCAAAGTCTTCCGATATTCATCAAGTTCATCAATATACTTAAATAGTTCTTTTCTTTCGCTTGCTTTAAAAACTTTATCTTCTCCCGAAGTCTGAAATCCAAAAGCTCGAAGCATTTCATAAGCCTCTTTATGCGTCGGCATATCCGGAGTTACTAAATCATACGCGATAAACTTCAAAGGCCGACTCGACGCAACTTTCGGGTCGAGTTGTCGAATTGAGCCCGCCGCTAAATTCCGTGGATTCGCATATTCAGGTTCACCATTTTTTCGTTGCATTTCATTAAGTCGCTCGAAATCTTTTTTAAATATAACGATTTCCCCCCGAACTTCAATTTCAGAAGGAACGCCTTTCTCCGAGAACTTTTCACGACCAACGGGGAGCGGGTCCGAAGAGGACGGGTGTTCTTCAGAAATTGATATTCGAAGTGGGATATTTTCAATAGTTTTAACATTTAACGTTACATCTTCCCCAACTAGTCCATCCCCACGCGTCACCGCCTGATAAAAAACTCCGTCACGATATTTTAAAGCACAGGCCAATCCATCCATTTTTATATCCGTAAAAAACTCTGAAATCTTACCTCCAGGAATTAATTTCTCATTCCTCGTAATCCAATCCAAAACTTCCTCAGTAGAAAAAACATCCGCTAAACTAATCATTCGTTTCGCATGCCTAACTTTGCTAAACTTATCCAAAGGCTTCCCTGCAACTCTTTGTGTCGGAGAATCAGGCGTAATTAATTCCGGAAACTTCTCTTCTAGTTTCGACAATTCATGTTTTAAAGAATCCGCCGCCGCCTCTGACATAATCGATTCATCTAAAACATGATAATGATATCTATATTCATTAATTAACTCTCTTAATTTTAAGACTCGTTCTCTTGCTTCAGAAATATTCATATCTTAATTCTATCATAATCAAAAAGAAAAATCAGAATTCAAGCATCCAGCATCCAACGATAATATAAGTACAAATAGCTCGTAAGATAAATACCCGTAAAACAAACCATAATATTTAAACAAATCGGGATAAACGGTATTCCTGCCGTCCACTCAAAAGTCTTCATCCATAAATCAAACAAAATCAAAGGAACCATAATAATAACCCAAACTACTGCCAACGCTAAGACTAAAGCAATAATTCTAATAATAAATTTAACTCGCCTCCCTACCATTAACTCTGACGCTGTTTTTAACGCTTGAACCGGATAAAGCCCTGGCGCCGAAACTGCGACCAAAGCGATTATCGAACTTGATAACAAATATCCCGAAATGACTATCATCACCATCGCAAAAATGAAAAACACTAAAGCATAAAACGGCGTACTCAAGAAATCAGTCTGTATCGCCGACGAATATGCAATCACTAAAAACAAAATCGGAATACATTGAATAAACGCAACCGCCAAAACTACAAATGTCGAAATCATCGGTGTCATCGCATTGTAGAATCCGTCTCTTAACTTTACCTCGTGTCCAGCCATTCGATGTCGTAAAAGAAAAATTGTTACTAACCAGATAATCAAAAAAACTATTACTCCAAAAACTGTCGCAGTTTCCGTCGATTGACCCGCTAGTCCCCCAGTTGTTATTGTCGACAGCAATAATAGTCCTGCCTTCGCAACATTCCCAATATCCTCTCCTCCGGTAATTTGTTTATTCGTCTCATCTAAAATATTTTGAAACTGAACATAAGAAGCTTCATCCATAACCCCGACTAACAAAAAATTCAATACGACCATCAAAATCAACAACGGCAAAAACAATTTCCAGTTTTTTAACAAAATCTGAAAAGTCATCATTATGTGCGCTAAAATTCCTGGAACCTTAGTCTCTCTCTTATAATCTTCCCGATATGATCGCTTAAAAGATTTGTGTGGATTAAAACGTTTCGATGATTTATTATTTTTTTTGGACCAAAACAACTTCACTCTAGACCACAAACTTAATCGAGCAGTTTTAGGCGTATTTCGAGCAGTTTTTTTTCGAACACCAACTTTAGAACGTTTTCTTCCCATGTTCTAATCTTTCAATACGTTTCTCCAACGGAGGATGTGAACTAAATAGATTACTAAAGAAACCTTTTCGAAGCGGATTATTAATATACATCGCCTCTGTCGCAATATTTTGGCTTTTCATTGGTTGAGAATGAGATTGTAATTTCTTCAATGCCGAAATCATTCCTTCCGGATATCTCGTAATATTTACTGCCGACGCATCCGCAAGATACTCTCTTTGCCTTGAAACCGCCATTTGTGCAATGCTTGCAAAAAGCGGAGCTAAAATTGCCACAATAATAATTAGAGCATATCCGACTGGACTTCCTTCATTATCTCGCCTCCGATCTCCATAAAACATCATTCGAAAACCAAGATCCGAAATTAACCCAATAACACAAACTAACCCAAACACAATCATCGACACTCGGATATCATAATTTTTGACATGAGACATTTCATGTGCCATCACGGCAGTCAATTCCTTATCGTCCATAACGTCGATCAGCCCAGTCGTTGCCGCAACCGACGCGTGTTTCGGATCTCGCCCTGTCGCAAAAGCGTTAGGCGCTTTATCGTCAATAATATAGACTTTCGGCATTGGAAGCCCGGTTGTTATGCTAAGATTTTCAACAATATTATAAAAACGTGGGTTGTCTTTTTTCGTAATTTCTCTAGCTCCAGTCATTGCCATCGCGATAGAAGAAGACATAAAATATTGAATTATGGCATAAACTATTGCGCCAATAATTACTCCAACCATAATCCAAACATCCCGATATACCCACGCAAAAATCCCCGCAATTGCACCAACCATCAAAACAAAACCAATCATGATAAGAACGGTTCTGCGCTTGTTCTCTGCTATTTGCTTATACATTTTAAACTCTTATACTTATGTTTCTAAAACATAATCTTAAGTTTTTAAAACATAATGTTATGTTTCTAAAACTTAACTTCCGGCGCGTTTTTAATTTTTGCTTTTTCGGCTTCATCAACTTCAAAGTAATCGCGCTTCTTAAAATGACCAATAAAGTTATTAATTATGTTTGTTGGGAAAGTTTTAATCTTCGTATTAAGATCTTTGGCTCCAGCATTATAGAACCTGCGAGAAGCTTGTATCTTGTCTTCTACATCCTGAAGCTGAGTCTGTAAAGTCTGGAAATTCTCATTAGCTTTAAGTTCAGGATAAGCTTCCGCAATCGCAAAAATTCGTCCAAGAGCTGACTGCATTTCTTTTTCCGCCTCAGCGGCTTGTTTTACAGTCTTAGCTCCCATCGCCGCAGTTCGAGCTTCTGTAACCATCTGGAAAGTTTCTTTCTCATGCTTCGCGTAACCCTTAACTGTCTCAACCACATTCGGAATTAAATCCGCCCGATACTTAAGTTGTACTGTAATATCTGACCAAGCTTCATTGACTCGTTCATCAAGCTTAACTAAACTGTTATAAATCCCAGCGATGAAAGCCCCGAGCAAAACAACTACCCCGACAATCACCAATATTATAATTCCAACTGTTGACATTTTATCTCCTTTTAAGTTTTATATAACCATTATACCATATTTTAAATTGATATATAAAATGACGGGTGACCGAAATACCTTTTTCGAAGGGCCTAAGACTCGGGCGAGCGCCCCGGAGCGGCCCGAGAAAAAGGTATTCGGACAGGACCCGTCATTTTTTCTTAACTAATTCAATAATGTATGATATAATACCAATATGCGAGCGTAGCTCAGTTGTTTAGAGCGCTTCCTTGCCAAGGAAGAGGTCGAGAGTTAGAGTCTCTTCGCTCGCACCACATATTAAGGCTTCAATAAGCCTTTTTTGTTGGCTAACTCTCGTTCTTTCGAATCGAGAGTTAGAGTCTCTTCGCTCGCACCACATATTAAGGCTTCAATAAGCCTTTTTTGTTGACTAGCTCTCGTCCTAGCGAAGCGAGAGTCAAAAGCCTCTTCGTTCTTACCAATAGTAAACATGATATAATAATCCCAACATGCAAACCTCAGATAACTATAAATGCAAAATCGCTACTTTAGACGAAATCATAAAAAAATACGATTACGAAATAGCGCAAGCGACTAAAAATAAAGACAACTGGGCGACATGGAAAGAAAAAACTATTGAGCAAGCGAAAAAAGGTTTAGTCATAACCTATATCGGAGTACTAAACAACGAAATCATTAGTGAATGCTACGCCGCTCTAGACCCATCAATCGTACAAAATCACGAGAACCTAGTCGATGATAAAACGGCGTATCTTTATGCATTTAGAACAAATAAAAAGTATCAAGGCCAAGGCTATTTTTCTAGACTATTTAAATTTGCGTTAAATGATTTAAGAACTCGAGGCTATAAAAAAGTAACTTTAGGAGTTGAACCAAACGAAGAAAAAAATAAAGCCATTTATACTAAATACGGATTCAAAGAATATATAAAAACTGCCAAAATGAAATACCCAAACGGAGACACTATCGACGTAGAATATTACGGTAAACCCCTAGATTAAATTTTCCATCAAAATCCTTTACTTCTTCAAAAAAATCTGTCAAAATATAAGCGTAAGCAAAATTAACACACGAGGAAAACGAATCTTGAATTGGCTAGTTCTAGTACTAATCGCAACCACCTTCGACGCTATTCGTATTTTTATCGATAACTATACTTCCGATGTTTATTTCAAAGGCAAACACGCCGTCGCTTTAACTCTACTATCCGGATATGCCGACATCATCGTCGCCTTAATTCTTCTTCCAATCATTAATTTTAATTTCCAAACGGCGAATTGGTCAACAATCGGTCTAATTCTAGGAGCCGGAACTTTAAGCGGTATTTCCGCAATTCCCTATTTTAAAGCCCTAGAAATCGAAGATTCTACAAACATCGGAATTTTCATCCAACTCGCCCCAATCTTTTATTTAATTTTCGGCTGGCTCTTCTTCGGCGAAACTATCTCAATAACTCAACTCATTTCTTTCATAATTATCCTCTCCGCCTCTTTTCTTATCGTCTTCTCTACTCGCAAAAGAAGTCGCCATACAAAAATCCGCGCAGCCCTTTATGTCTTGATATACATCATTATCGCCGTAATCGGAAACTTGCTCTTCGCCAAAACAACCAGCAATGGTTTAGATTTTTTCGAAAGCATGGCCTTCCTGCTCATAGGAAAAGGAATCGTCCATATCCTTACGGTTTGGGCCGTTCCAAAATGGCACAAACGCTTTTATTCAGTTATAAAATCTAGTAAAGGAAAAGCTCTTCGACCAATGCTCTTAAATCAAGGAATTAATATTATTAAAACCTTTACCTACCGCGCCGCCTTAGTTTTTGCTCCCGCCGTCGCTCTCGCCTCCGTGGCTTCAGATTCGACCGAACCAATAGTCATCTTTTTCATGGGCATAATTCTAACTTTAATTTGGCCAAAATTCGGTCGCGAAAAGCTCGACAAAAAAACCATTCTGGTTCATTTGTCCGCTACGATTCTCGTAGTTATCGGTGTTATTCTCATTCAGTTCTAAAATCTATGATATAATAAACGTAGGTGGCGCTTTGGCGGAGTGGTTACGCAGCGGTCTGCAAAACCGCGTACACCGGTTCAATTCCGGTAGGCGCCTCCATTTTTTATGCCCCAAAAACTTCTATTTCTTCTTTATTTTCATGACCGGCTTCTTGACCTTGGATAATTCATCCGCCTTATCAATCAAAGCCTTTATCCGAAGTTCCGCGATTCTCGCCTCTTCTAGCGTATATTTCTCTTTTTCACGCATTAAATCTCCGTAAAAACCAGTCCCCCTCGCAGACTCCCAAAATAATTCCCCCGAGTTTACGTCATCATGATACCAAGGCTTTTTCGATAAGTTAAAGTGAAGCAATTTTGCACCCTTCGGATCTTCTCCTTCTGGCTGTAAATTCCAGACCTTATCGAGCTTCATAATTTTTCCTTTTAGAATCACATTCAAATAATCTTGGTCCGGCGCAACCAAATCCGCATCATATTCCCGAATCAAATCCGTCATCTTCGTAATATAATGAAGTTTCCTCAATTTCTTCAAATCCATCAATAATACGCCCGAATTTACGTAATCATCCGCAGGAACATTTAAAGCATTTTCAACATAACGAACAAATTCCGGAACCATCGCAACCTTAGGATCAACCCTTGCCCCAATTACATTATCCCCAAGCTCAATATCAAACAGCTCTCCAATATCCCCAACCAATATCGTATCGCTATCGATATAAATCCCCTTATCGTATTGCGGGAACAATCTTGCAATAAAAGAACGATAATAATAAACTGCCGATGAGAAGAAGTCTCCCGATCCTGTCCTTTTCGCACAATACCTCACGATAATTTGCATATAAAAATTATATTTCATTCGATGGAATTCAATTGCGCAATTTCGCGTCACCATATTCCTAAGTCGCCACCTATTCGGAAGAGATAGCTTATCATACATAATAATGATTCTATAATATCGTTCAGGGTTTGCATGTTTCATTAAAGAGCTAATCGCAGCCGCCGCATATTTTGCGTAATCATCCGTAATTGTCAAAAAAACCGGAACTACTTTAGTCTTCTTAAATGGGTTTATTCCTGTGTGAAAAATACTCATACTATTCCTTATCAGTTTTCTTTATATATTTAAAGTATTCATAATTACTTTTTTTGCTCCATTTCACCATAGAATCATAAGCCTCTCTCATCAATTCTGCCCGATTTTCATCATCATTTTTAGAAGCATCTGGATAAAACGGCCCATCGACATAAACCGTCATTCTCGGTCGTTCCTGCCCTTTTTTATGTGATTTCTGATACGTCGTCGTCATTGTGAAAATCGGCAAATTATTTCTCGTCGCATATGTAAACGAACGATCTCCTGCTGGAAATTTCCGAATCCCTGTATAATATGGCCAAACATGTGCTTCTGGATAGACTACTAAGCAATTCTTTTGCGCTAACCTCTTATCTACTGCTTCGTGAAAACGCTTTTTCGTTGTCGGCGAAGTCCCAAGAGGAAGCCCTCCAATATACGGTAAAAATTTTCCGATTCCAGGTAGTTTTAAATTTACAGGCGAAATAATTGTAAAAATTCGCCGATCTGAAACCAACGCCGGCGAAAAAGCATCATGATACGGGTTCGTATGGTTCGCATAGATAACATAACCCTTCCCCTTGGCTTTTTTTAATTTTTCTCGCCCTTTAACCGTCATCTGAAGATAAAATTTCGCATAAAACCATGCAAAAATCTTAAATCCTCTATATAAAATTGCTGAATATAGTTTCACGAATGGATTTTTCGGGATAAATACATAGTCTTCTGGCAATTCAACTTTTTGTTTCTTTTCTTGCTCCTCAGTCTTAATCGGGTCATCTTCAATCGAATCATAATAAAAAACTCTCTCACTCTCTGGAATATCTTTCTGAAACAATTCTGCTTTTGCCATTACAAAAACTCCTTTAGCTTATCGTATTCTTCTAGTATATCATCATACTCAGTAATCTTCAAAACCTCATGAATCTTATCGACTTCAAACGGCTTAACTTTCTGAACGTGAAAATAAGGGAAAAACTTAAAATTATTCGAAAAATGATGTAAAATTGTGTCTTTTTTCGGTCGCTCGCTCTGTTCATTGTACTTTCTCGCAACTAATTTCCGCTTCATGATTGATTTATTTAATGCAGCCTGATCCGCCAACATCATCTTCCTTTTTTTACAAAACTCTACCGCTTTTACAAAAACTCCATTTTTTACGCACTCCGCCATATTAAACAACATAACCCCAGAATTCATATAATCCTGATTAAAGATTCCGTGATAATGATAAAAATGTCGCCCATAAATGTCCAAAACTCCAGAAGCCTCTACCCCTGTTAAATCCATATCATAAAATTCCCTTAAATCCCCTCTACAGACAACATCATAATCCAGATACAAAACCCTATCTAATCCCGCAATCTCCGGAACTTTATCGATATAAAGCCGAAGCATTGAACATGGCGTAAAGTATGACCCCATATTTTTCTTCGGTAAATCCTTAATAAAAATCTCAGTCGCATCAATCAGTTTAACGAAACTTTTCGAATTCGTTTTTTTGACTAATTTATCTAAAAATTTCGCTGTTTTCTCTGGAAAAGGTTTCGTATCTTCATAATTAATCGTTAAAATATAAAAATGTATCACCTCTTTATTATGTTTCAAAATCGACAATATCGAAACCAAAATCCCCCTCTTTATTCCCTCATCCCCACAATATAGAATATTCATAAGTCTATTATATCAGACCTTCATCTTCCTTAAAACTACCCCCAAATTATTGACAAAATACATCAAGTGTGATATAATAAAGGCATATCTCTTTTAGGGGTATTTTTGAACATTACCAAGTTACCTATTGTCATTTTTCGCAACCCAGCCTGTCTATCTTATTGGTAGCTAGACTGGGTTGCGGAAAGACCGCGACATGTCCTTCAAAAGGAGGAAAAATGCAAAACGCCAAAAAAATTCAGGAGCTCATTTTTGAGAACTCGCTCCAGATAGAGCGAGGATTCAAAGTCATCTGGCCCCTGCAAGGCGGAAGGACCGGACATTTGGATATGGCGAACGTCCTCACGAAATACGTGGGGAGGAACGTCTACGCCACAAACAATGGCGTTCTCGCTTTCATTATGAGCGGGAAGGAGTTCTTCGTAACTACGAACGAACTCGAAACAATTCATGTCCTTCAAAATTTCGGGTTCGAGAGAGAGGACTTTTACGTACCTCTCTCGAATGGAGATCTTCCTCTCGAGGAAGAGCTCTCGAACCGGTGGGAAAGGATTCGCCACCAAGCGATAGAAGACGAACAGTCTTCTTTCGCAGAAGAGTGTCGGTCCAGGGCAAAAGAGAAAAGGATCGGTGAACTGAAACCTCGGATCTTGGGTCTCTGCTCAAGAATCCCCAAAAAGGGGCTTCAGCTCAAAAACGGCGACAGGTATTATCCTGTTCCCAAAAAATTTGCCAGGAATCTCCTTGGCAAATATTGTTTCCTCAAAAACAACAAGGGACAGGAGGAGCTTATCGTGTTCGTCAACATCGACGGCACGACTTGGCTCACGACCTATGGCCACAAGGAGGGAATTCTCATCGACATGAACGATAAGAATTTCTCCTTGAGCAAGCAACTCCTCAAGGAAGATGTTCTACCCAGGGTCCTAGGTTAGACTCTCCTCGCTCCAACGGTGGGCTATCAGAACAGCGACGGGATTGAAATCCCCATCGTGCGTTCTGTCTCCAAGGGTAGCCCGGTTTTAACCACCCTCTAGAGAAAGGAAGGTAACTTGGAACCCCCGACTTAACCGTCGGGGGTTCTGCTTTTCTAAATTCTCTAAAATATCCCTAAAACTACTGCGCAGGATTAACTGGCGAAGGAGCCTGAGGTTCCGGAGAAACCGGAGGTTCTGGAGGAGTTAACGGTTCTGGAGGAACCGGCGGTTCCTGAGCTACCTGAGGCGGTTGCTCTACCGGAACTTCTACTGAAGCCTCAACTAAAGTTTCCGTTGGAGTCTCGACCGGAGCCTCAGCTATAACTTCCTCTTTCTTCTCTTTCTTCGGCGCTTTTTCTTCCGGTTTTTCCTCTTCCTTTATTAGGACCGAACGAATATCCGAAGTATTCTCCCAAGTTCCAATCGAAACCATAATAAGCTCTAAGAAAATTCTAAGGAAAATATTCCCAAATATAATAACCGCAAAACCAATACCCATCATCATTAGGAACATCTCGTCTTGCCCCGAAAACATTAAAATAATCCCTATTACCGTCAAAGTCGTCGCTAAGAACAAATATACAAATTTAATTAATCCCGAGATTAAAGTCGATCGAAAGTTCAAAAACTCTCTTAACCACTTAAAAAATCTACTTCTCGGCGCTTTTTTCTTCTCAACAACCGTAATAAACACTACAATCGTAATAATAAACGCGAAAATCACCCCTCCGGCTATTACCCAAGGATTCATAACCGGCGAACTCGTCGAACCTCCTAGTCCGCTCTGGGTACTTCTCATTAAAAACATGTTTTTCCTTTCTTATTGCTTAAGCTATTTTCATATTAACATAATAGCTTTACCTAAACAACCCCTAAAAATCCCTAAAAAAACCAAAAGTCGTCTCTTAAACCGTTATCTCGCTAAGCTCTTTATCGCCTCTTATCTTAAGATAAATAATCAAGCCCATCATGATTAAAGTATAAGCCCCCAGTACCGTTATCATCACCTTCCCCGCCGAAACTCCATTATCTATGCCTAAATACATTAAATACACCGTTACTACCGAAAGAATCATTCCCATAAACACCGCAACCATCGAGCTCATACTCTGTTTAACTATCTCGGTATCATTTCTCGCATCCATCTTCGGATATTTTAAGTTTACAATAATCCCTAAAACCTCCGCTACTATCGGCACGATAATCGATAACGCTAAAATTATTAACATCTGTAATATATTAAAATCAAACTTAATAAACAGAACAACGTCTCCAATCAAAAACACCGGCACAGCAATCAATACGGCCGTTAAAACTTTCGCCATAATAATCTTAAAAGCCGATACCGGCATACTTTTAAGAATATTTATCGTCCCCCCTTCGAGCGAAATCATCGAGCTCGTAATCGAGGTCATTAAGGCACAGAACACAACAAACCCCGCAACTATTACCGGCATAAAATTCAAAATCTCTTCCTTCGATAACCCTAACCCTGCCGAAGAGAACATCGATATTATCCAGTCAAAATTCACTACCATCATAATTACAGCGATTAGGTATAACAATAAAGAAAAGCCCGCATTGACTAGAAACACCGGCGAACTAATAAACTTTCTTCCTTCTTTTATCATTAAAGCCCTCATTACGCCGTGCGCCTTTATCTTCCCCTCTTTCTGATTTTTACCTAACTTTACGGTCTTCGCCCGAGAATTTATCTTAAAGTAAACTTTTGAGAAAATTAAAACCGAAACTCCCGCAACCACTAAATTCACCAATATAAACACAATTAATGTTAAAACGCTAAAATCCGTCACCATCTGGATATACGCCCCTACCGGATAATAAAGTCTCATAATCATTTCATTAATACTCGAAACATGCTCCGCAATTGTCGTCATGATATCTTGAATATTAAAAGATAATATCATCACACCAACAAGCACCGCCATTGTTAACACTATCTGGATTAAATTCTTAAACCTAAATCTTGTCGATATCCCCGAAATCCCCATCGAAATTAATACTGCTAACACTACCGGAATTACTGGTAATAAAATTAGCGCAACAAAACTCGCTAGATAGAACGTCGGGGGAACTGTTAGAACGCCAACCCTTACTACATACGCCACCATTGTTGGTAGTAGAATCATTGTCGAAAAAGCTAGTTCAAAAAGATAAAATTTCATCATCCTAAGTAAAAATACCGACGACTTCTTTATCGGAAGCGCTAAAACTAAATCGTCATCCCGACAATTAAACAGTAGCCCAGACGCCTTATATATTCCTTCCGCTAAAATAATCACCACCGCGACTAGCGAATACATCGTCAACACCGAATATTCCATCCCTGTCCCCGCTAACGGCTCTAACATCATGTCCGCATAGCCATATACCGAAACGAACACCGCTACTACTAAAAATATAAACAGCGCTATCTTTTTCGTTTTACTATGCTTCTTCGTCCTAAATTTAAAAAGTGACATCCCTTCGAAAATTGACGCTTTCAATAGAGTTAGGAACTTACTCATTTATTTCTCCACAAGCTCTAAGAATACCTTCTCGAGACCCTTATCGCCTTTAACTTCCTTCATGCTCCCAACTCTCATTAGCTTACCCTTCTGAATAATCGCTACTTTCGAACAAAGCCTCTCCGCTACCTCTAGAATATGTGTCGAAAAGAACACAATCCCGCCTTTTTCTACCATCTCCCGCATCACGTTTTTAACATCCGCTACCGCTTTCGGATCTAGCCCAACAAAAGGCTCGTCCATTACTAAAAATTTCGGCTCATGCGTAAGTGCCGAGATAAGCGCTACCTTTTGTTTCATGCCATGCGAAAAAGACTCGATCGTATCGTTCATATTATTAGTAAGATCGAACATCTCTGCATATTTCTTGATATTTCTCTCCCGCGTCTTAATCGGCACTTCATACATATCACAGATAAAATTCACAAAATCTATCGCCCGCATATTTTCATAAAGCTCCGGATTATCCGGCACATATGCCATTTCTTTTTTGCAGTCTACCGGCTCTTTCTTAATGGATTTTCCGTTGATCAAAATATCGCCTTCATCAAAATCATGTATTCCGGTAATAGCTTTAATTAATGTCGTTTTTCCTGCACCATTTCTTCCAATAAAAGCAAAAATCTCCCCATCACCAATCGTAAAATTTACATTATCAAGCGCTATTTTGTCGCCATATTTCTTGACAACATTCTTAATTTCAATCATGCCCTAATTATACAACAAATCCACTAAAAACACCGAAACATCGGCTTTTAACTCAAATGGTGGTGCCCGAGATGGGACTTGAACCCATATGGATTTCTCCATTCGATTTTAAGTCGAACGCGTATACCAATTCCGCCACTCGGGCACATTTCTATTATACCACATTCTTCGTCATTTCACACCCCTAAAACTATTATATCTTGACAATACTTTTAATAATGCTAATATTAAATCATAAGGAGCTAGCCCTAGAAACTAGCCCCCTTGTAGGTTGGTCTAACTAGCTCTTGCTAGTTAGATTTTTTCTTCGGTTCTTTCTCTTGAAAGATAGCTTTACGGCAATGTTTATCCGCCAAAACGAAAAACTTATACCCATCTTCCTCCTTTCTGAGCTTCTGACATGTCTAGGATAGTGGTTGAATGAAGCTCCACACCCGCACGAGCTAAGCTCCTGCTGTGGATAGCCAAACTCCACCAACCCCAAAGCCAACCCGAACTAAACCTACCACAGCTCAAATATTTTTTCAACCTTAAAAACGCTATATTTTTTACGTAAGTATTTTACAACAAAAAATGAGTCAAATATCCCTAAATAAATCTCTCAACAACTAACGACAAAACAAAATAAACCAAAACAACAACTAGCGACGCTACCGCCGAACTAAAACCCGAGCTAAATTTTCGCCCGTCTTTAATCTTAAAATAAATCTCACTCCCGACCGTAACAACCGCCATAACAACCGCAATCCCCATACATAAATATCCAATTCCGCTCGGAATCCCGCTAATAATCACACCCCCTACCCCAAGATTAAAACCTAAACTAACCATACCCCCAACATACCCAATCACCGCTAAAACTACCCCCGAAATCGCTAGGATAATCGCCCGATTCCCAATCTTCTCCGCGCTAGCCAAAATCGAATTTTTATCGCTAGACCATCCCTTAGCCTTCGTAGTAGCAGGGTCTAAAAACGCTAGATTAGATTTATCCGGTTTCTCTTCCGCTAAAGCCCGAGCGGCCTTCATTCGCTCCGCCTCAATCCTTTTCGATTTTTCCCACTCCGCTTCAGTTTCCCGCTCTGCCATTTTATTCGCCTAAATACTTTATTACTCGCTCCGAAACGACCGCCCCATCTCCCGAAGCCGTAACTAGCTGACGTACTTCCTTTGCCCGACAATCTCCTGCCACAAACACCCCCGGACAAGAAGTTCGACAATCCTCCCCTGCAACAACATATCCATATTCATCTAAATCAACAAGCTCCTTCAAAAATCCAGTTCTTGGAATTCGACCAATCGCCACAAAAACCGCTACGGCCTCTTCTGGAATCGAATCCTCCCAATGAACAGGATAAACCTTAGAAGCAATCCCCTCTAAATACTGAATTTCATGCTTCGCCGTATTTCCATCCCCAATCACTGCTACGGGCTTACCTTTAAAAAGCGCTCCATCACAAGTCGCACAATAAGAAATTGTTCGCTCGCCAGCTTCTTTCATTCTAATCTCATCTAATTTCCTTGGTTCCGTCCCAGTCGCAATTACTACCGCCCTCGCAATATATTCTTCCTCATCCGTTACAATCGTGAATTTATCTCCATTTTTAACAATATCCGTAACCTCCTCATACCGAACTTCTACGCCCAGCTCAACTGCCTGCTTAGATACTCTCTCCATTAAATCCACCCCCGATACTCGAAAATCTCCTGGCCAGTTTTCGATATTTACCGCGCTAACAATCTGCCCCCCGACCGCCCCCGACTCAAAAACCAATACTGACTTCCCTGCCCGACTCAAATAAATTCCGGCCGTAAGTCCAGCAATTCCCGCCCCAACAATTATTACGTCATATTGCTTCATAAAAAAATTATATCATAACGTTGAAGACTTTTTACGCTTACCTTTTCAAGGCTGAAAATTTGAAAAAATAGTGATGGAAAACCGGTACTGAAATACCGGAAGGATTCCATCAAATTATTTTTTCAAATTTTTACCTATAGTAAGCGTAAATAGTTTTTAATATTGTTATACTTTATTTATAACCGGAATTACAATCGGGGTATGTCCAGTCGCGTCAAACAAAATGTGTGTAATATCTTCTTTAATCTCTTCCTTCAGGACTTTCATCTCTGGATCGGTCGAAATCGATTTATCCGTCTTTTGTCTGAGATAATGACGAATTTTCCCAATTAACTCCTCAGAATTATCAAGATAAATAAACGCTCGTGAAACAATATCCGGAGTCTTCATTAAATGTCCAGTCTTTTTCGACAAAGTCAGGACAATCACGAAAATCCCTTCGCGCGAAATATGAATTCTGTCTTTTACGACCGCCTCATGAACCTGCTGGTCGGCATCGTCATATAACTTGTTCCCGACTTGGATTCGCCCCGCTTTTCGGATTGTCTTTTCTTTCGTTAATTCAACAATATCCCCATCATCCGCAAGCAATATCCTCTCTCTCGGAATTCCGATCACATTCTCCGCCATTTCAGCATTATGTTCCAACATATAGAACTCGCCATGATAAGGCATATAGTTCTTCGGCTGTAGTCTTGTCACAAACTCAACATGATCTTCATAATAAGCGTGCCCCGACAAGTGTAACGGTCCGACATTAGATAAATGGGTCTTTCCGTTTTGGATAACCTGCGCCCCCTCCCTTAGGAGTCCGTCAACCGTCGAAACAACATGTGGCTCATTCCCTGGAATCGGATTCGAAGAAAACACGATCGTATCCGAAGACTTAATCTTAATGTATTTGTGCGCTCCCGTGACCATCCGATTCAATACCGCATTAAGCTCCCCCTGAGAACCAGTACAGACAATACAGACTTTTTCATCGGGAAGCTTAATAATATCTTCCATTTTCACGATTGTATCTTTCGGAACCTTAATCGCCTTTGCCCGAAGCGCAACCTCAACGTTATTTATCATCGAAAAGCCCGAAAATGCAACTTTTCTCCCTCTTTTTGCAGCCTCTTTTAAAACTAACTCTATACGCGAAATCTGTGATGAAAAACACGAAATGATAACTCGTCCATTCGCATAATGATCCATAACCTTCCCGAGGTTTTCGCCAACATCATATTCCGAATGTGGATGTCGTCCCGGCGAGTCAATATTCGTCGATTCGTTCAACATTAAATCAATCCCCTCTTTCGCGACAATCTCATCGATCCGTTCATAATCAGTTTGCGTCCCCATCGGGTTTTCTTCGTGCCTCCAGTCCCCAGAAAGATAAATTACCCCGTTCGGCGTTCTAACCACAATCGCCGTATTTCCCGGGATTGAATGTAAAGTATGGATAAATTCAACCGAAAGATGTTCCGAGACTTGGAATTTCTCATGTTTTAATGGATTAACTACTTGATAATTCAAATCTGGAACATCTTCTAGTTCAGACATCTGTTTTTTAATCATTCCAATTGTAAAATCCGTCCCATAAATCGGCGTCAAATGTCCAAAAACTGGTAAAAGGTGTCGGCAAGCCCCAATATGATCAAGATGTGCATGTGTAAAACAAATCGCTTTAACCTTATCTTTATTGTCCTCGAGATATTTTATATCCGGAATCAAATAATTTACCCCAGGATAATCTTCGCCCGCAAACAAAACCCCCATATCAATAATAATCATCTCGGACTTATATTCAATAATAGTCATGTTTTTACCAATACCGAACTCCCCTAATCCCCCAATCGGAATAATTCTTACCGAATCCGAATCCGGACGTAGTTGTTTTAATTTCGCGTTCGTAACCTGTTCACCCCCATATCCGTTATAACGCGATTTATTAACCGGAAGACCAATGATGTGCTGAGTCGCCTGCGCGTTGACGTCTTGAGAAAGCATCCTCTGATGATGAACCATGTCACCTTTTTTTACAGATACTGATAAATTGACTTTTCTCTGTTCCGCCTCAGTTTTAGCCTTGCTTTTTGCAGTTTTCGGAGCGTTTTGAACAACTTTTTTACTCTTTTTTCCACTGGTTTTTCCACTGGTTTTACTCTGTTTCACCAATTTTTCGTCTTTTCCCCCTGGCTTAAAATTCGAATTAAAATTTCGCTTCTGAGCCTCTTCGAACTGTTTCTTTATATCTGGTAATCTTTCCGCCCTAGATTTTAGGAGCCGGGCACGACGCTCCTCTTCTTTTAGATTCATAAATTTCCTTTTTTATTCCAAGTATTCTACAGTACCTCTATTATAACAAGCTTATTGACTTTTTTCAAGAGGTTTGCTATAATTAAAGTATACAGATTTGACCGACTCTTGAGATAGAGGCGGTTTTTTAGTTGAAAGGAGAAAATTAATGGAAAACCTAGACTTAAAACAGATGT
>JAFOHW010000054.1 GCA_017421685.1 Candidatus Saccharimonadota bacterium
ACGCCGAAAGATTCATTAGAAAAAGCGTTGGTTACGATCCGAGCGGAGTTCGATGAGCGATTGGCGTATTTCGAGAAACATCAGAAATATTTAGAAGCACAGAGATTGTCGCAAAGAACAAAATATGATTTAGAAATGTTGAAAGAAACTGGGTTCGTGAAGGGGATTGAAAATTATTCTAGACATTTAGACGGACGGGCGCCCGGAGAACCACCTTCAACCCTACTGGACTTTTTCCCGGATGACTTTTTGATGATTGTTGATGAATCGCATATGACTCTACCTCAGGTTCGTGGAATGTATAATGGCGATCATGCGCGAAAAATGAACTTAGTCGAACATGGTTTTAGGCTTCCTTCGGCTTTAGACAACCGGCCACTGACTTATGGGGAATTTCAGAAGCACATTAATCAAGCGATTTATGTCTCGGCAACGCCAGGAGAATATGAATTAGAAGTCTCTCCGAAACCAGCGGAACAAGTGATTCGTCCGACGGGGCTTTTAGACCCAGAAATTGAAGTCCGAGGTTCTGACGGACAGATTGACAATTTAATGGAAGAAATCGACCGACGAATTGCAAAAGGGCAAAGAACCTTGATTACGACTCTAACGAAACGAATGGCGGAAGATTTAACCGACCACCTAAAAGAACGAGGAGTCAAAACTGCCTATATTCATTCCGATATCGATACTTTAGAGCGAGGAGATATCTTACGAGACTTAAGAGCGGGGGTTTATGATGTTTTAGTCGGGATTAACCTACTACGCGAAGGGTTGGATTTGCCCGAAGTTTCGCTCGTGGCGATTTTAGACGCAGATAAAGAAGGCTTCCTGCGCTCAGAATCAGCTTTAATCCAGACGATTGGGCGAGCGGCGAGACACGAAGAGGGGAAGGTTATAATGTATGCTGATTTTATTACCGAGAGTATGGAAAAGGCGATTTCGGAAACGAACCGCCGACGAGAAATACAGAAGGAATACAATTTTAAACACAATATAACCCCTCATTCGGTAGAGAAAGAAATTTCAGCAGGACTTCGGGCAATTATCCCAGAAAAGGAGAAGGAGAACAAACTAGACATTAAGCGGGTTCCAAAAGACGAGCTCCCGTCGTTAGTTAAACAATTAACCTCAGAGATGCAACTTTCGGCTGCGAATTTAGAGTTTGAAAAGGCGACTTTAATCCGAGATGAGATAAAGCGAATTAAAGAGTTTATGGCGAACGGAAAATAAGCCAAAGTAGACAAAAAATACGTCAATCCCTGAAGCGTGTTTACCTGATAGATGTAGTAAAATTATTGATGATAGCTTTGGCTCCCGTCAAAAAAACCAAAGTCGTAACGCCGGAAGAAGAGGTGCGAAAATCTTCCAGCGCCACGATTTTGGTTAGCAATGTACTTTGCTCTCAGTGTATGTCTTAATCTAAACCCGCGCAGTTGCTATAAAAATGGCACCGCAAGGGTGTCATACCTAATCATCCACACTAGTGTCAACCATATGAACGAATGGAGACCTTACGGTGCCAGTTCTGTTCACATAGTTGCTTTTTTTGGTAAAAAAGTACTAGCGATATGCTCGGATGATTAGATATGACATTCTAATTATAGCGCATTAACTTTTTTTTACAATAGTTTTTATTTGCAAAATTTATGGTATAATTTAGGTATGTGTGCGGTGGGAGTTAAGACAATTGAACAGATAGAACGCCGAGTTAGAGCGTGTGATTATTTGGTTGTCGCGCAGATTTTTTTGCAAGATAATTTCTTATTAGAAAGACCGCTTGAATTTTCGGATATAAAGCCGAGACTACTTGGGCATTGGGGTACATGCCACGGAATTAACGTTGTCTATGCGAATTTAAGAAGCTATTTTAAAGCGAGCCCGAATTTTAGTTTTATCTTAGGCCCAGGACACGGCTTCCCGGCTCTACAGGCGAATTTGTTTGTCGATGAAGAACTGGAAAAAGTCGATGAACGGGCGACCTTGGACAAAACTGGAATTAGCTATATTTGTCGGAATTTTTCTTGGCCGGACGGTTTTCCGAGTCACGCCAGTCCATTTACACCTGGAGTCATTACTGAGGGCGGTGAATTAGGTTATGCGCTGGCCAATGCCTATGGAATAGCACTCGGGCATAGTGAAAAAACTATTGCAGTCTTAATCGGGGACGGGGAACTAGAAACTGCGACAGCGCTCGATTCTTTAAATTTAAGAAATCTTTTGACCGGTTCTCAAAATGGTCGGATTATTCCGATTTTACATCTTAATGGTTATAAAATTTCAGCGCCTTCGATTTACGCGCGAAAGTCTGAGCGAGAATTGAATGAGTTGCTTCGTGGATTTGGGTTTACGCCGATTTGGATAAAAGGAGATGACCCGGAAGATTTTCAAACCGCTTTAGGCCTAGAAGAGAAAGACGCGTTTTATATCTATAAAAACGAAAAGGGGTTCGGCGGGCCAAATCGTTATCATGAGGCACACCAAGTCCCCTTAAAAAATCCTCGAACTGACGAAGAAGAGCTAAAGAGTTTAGAAAGTTGGCTAAAATCATATCGTTTCAATGAATTATTTAGTTCAGAGAAAGGATTTTTGTTATGATGCCTCGAGCTAAAATAGAAAAAAAATCGATTGCAAAGAAGTTTGGGGAACTGCTAAGTATTGAGTTTAAGAAAAATCCACATTTTTATTTCTTTTCTCCGGATGAAACGACCTCGAATAAATTTGACGAAATTTTTAATGTCGAAAAGCGAGCTTGGGGAGACTTACCTCAAAAGGCGTGGGATTTACCGGAAGACGAGAATGGACGAATTATTGAAATGCTATCGGAAAATGTCCTATTCTCAGTCATGACCGGGCACCTAATGAACGGAGAGAGCGCGATGATGGGAAGTTATGAGGCGTTTTTCCCAATTATTACTTCTCAACTTCTCCAACAAATGAAATTTATGAAACAATCAAAAGAAGTTTCGTGGCGAAAACCAATACCGGCAGTTAATTTATTGTCTACTTCGACATGCTGGAGGCAGGATCATAACGGTTTTACTCATCAATCGCCGGCATTAATTTCGACTTTGCTTAGCATCCCCTCTAACTTAGCTAACTGTCTTTTTCCGATTGATGACATCTCGGCAGAAGAAATTTATAATTTTATGATAAACTCCGCGGATGTTGTAAATCTTACAACATTTGATAAAAATGAGCGTCCGCGGTATTTAACACCAAGACAGGCTGGGCTTGAATTTGATAATGGCGGAGCATCGATTTACGACTTTATTTCTGATGAGAATCCCGATATCGTATTTACGGCTTGTGGAGATATCGTCGCACACGAAATGATTGAAGCAATCAGAATTTTAAAGAAAGATTTGCCGGGAATTAGAATTCGCTTTGTTTATATCAACTCGCTTTCGTATCGAGGAATTGGTACGACGAAAAATAAATTATCTAGAGAAAAATTCTTTGAACTATTCACTACCGATAAACCAATTTTAGCTAATTTTCATGGTTATCCGGAAACTTTAGAAAATATCTTGGAAAATTATACCGAAAGACGTCGACTCCGGGTCCATGGTTTTAACGAAGAAGGTTCGACAACCACACCGTTTGAGATGTTGAGGCGAAATATGGCGGATAGGTATAGTCTAGCAATTGATGTTGCCAAAGCGACGGGGCATTTTGAATTAGTTTCGAAATATGAATCAATTTTAAAAAAGAATCATTCGTACGCAATAACATATGGAGAAGATTTAATATCTTAAATCCGTAGCCTAGACTCTTATGATATAATTGTCGTCATGGAATTATTTATTTTATTTATTACATTAATTACGTTAATAGAAACGACTTTTTTAGTTTTAAAAAAGTATAAACCTTTAAAGAGTGGGGGGCGAAAAATTTATGTCGATACATCGGCATTAATCGACGGAAGAATTTTAAATATTGCAAGAACTGGGTTTTTAGACGGGGATTTAATAGTATTAAAAAGTGTTTTGCTGGAACTCCAACTTCTGGCGGACGGGAAAGATTCTGATAAACGAGCACGAGCGCGAGCAGGTCTCGAAAATGTCGCTGAGTTAGAGCGGGTCGTTGAAGTTAATACTGAGATCGAGAACGATACGGAAAGCGGGAAAAAAGTCGATGAGCAATTATTGAAATATGCGAAAGAGAACCATGGAGCAATTTTGACGATTGATTATAATTTAATTAAAGTCGCGGAGGCGGAAAAAATTGAGACACTGAACATCAATGAGCTTGCGCTTGCTGTTAGAACAGAATTTCTACCTGGCGAAAAAATAAAATTAAAAATTACTGAAAAAGGTTCGAACCGCGGTCAGGGGGTTGGCCACCTGAAGAATGGCACAATGGTCGTAGTTGACCGCGCTTCGAATAAAGTTGGTAAAGATATTACTGTCGAGTTCGTAAAATTTTATGAAACTCCAGCCGGAAAAATGATTTTTGCCAAAATTGCTAAGGATTAGTTTTATCGTCGTCGTTTTCGGTCGGTTTTTGAGGTTTCGGGGTAATCGATAATTCACTAGAGGCAGTATATCCAGAAGAGTCGGAAATTGTTAATTTAACCGAGGTCTCATTTCCTCTTAGAGTATAGCCGTTAATGACCCCGTCTCCGCCGAGGGAAATACCACTACGCTCGGAACCATTAACATAGAGAGTATAGTCAGTAATATCGTAAGTTCCTTTACGGATAGTTGCGATAATTTTGTCACCACTAAGCGATAGAGATAAGCGTGGCGGTTCGTAGTCGCAATCGTCAGTTTTGTCGCGATCGTAAGGATCCGGAACATTATAGACGGCGTTTCCGGTCATTGGGTCAGTTATTTTAGTCACTTCAACCTCAATTTTATATTCTTCAGGCGTACAAGAAGCGGCAAGTAAATGGTTGTAGCGATTAAAGGTCAGGGTCTCCTTCGCGACGCCAGAGTTTTTGGAAGCATTAAACCAGCTTGGCCAAATATCGGTTTTTCCGTTTACAGTTAGGGTTTGGATTCCAGCAGGCTTTGCAGGTTGGTCGCCTTGACTCCACTTTCCGTCAGGGCCATAAACTTCTTTATGTACACGTTCCATATAGGTCCCGATAGTATATCTCGGAACGTCGTGAACATTAGAGGAGAGGCCGGCGCCGTCGTGGTTACCATTCCAAACGAAAGTTGAAACAGCAGTCGAATAGCTCTCCATTAAGGTATCCTTCGTTACAGCGGAATTAGTCGTTGTTGTTGTTCCGGTCTTTGTCGCGGTCCAGACCCCCGGGATAACGAATCCGAAGCTCTGAGAACCTCCGGGGGCGTAGATACCATAACGTGCGCTACCGTCACTTAAAATATTCGAGATCATGTAGGCTACCTGTTCGTCGACAACTCGAGTTCCTTCAGAATCAGTCCATGATTCAACAACTTCGCCCGAAGAGTTCTTGATTTCTAGAACGTAAGCTAAGTCTTTATAGGTTCCACCTCGAGCGATCGAAGCGTAAGCGTTCGCATGTTCTACCATTTTTACGCCACAACCAGAGCCAATCGCGATAGAAAGACCATAACCTTCACGATCCTTACAGTAGGAGACGTCTCCGAGAGCGTGGGCGACTTCAAGAGAGTTGTCTACGCCATTGATATATAGGGCTTTTACGGCGGCGATGTTTAGAGAGTGTCCGAGCGAGAAGCGAATAGTTACATTCCCGTAAAAAGTTCCAGTCGCGTTCGTTAGAGAACAGTTACCAGAATAACCGGCACAATAAAGACGATTAATGTTTTCATCTTTCAAGACCGAGCCTGGACCATAGTTAATTCCTTCGCGTTCCATGAAGAGCGGAG
>JAFOHW010000006.1 GCA_017421685.1 Candidatus Saccharimonadota bacterium
TACGGTTGTTGCGATTCAGAATGAGCGAAGTCAGATTCAAAATCGCGAAAAAGCAATGGAGATTCTTCGGGGAAAATTAGTACAGATGCAATTAGAACAGCATGCAGAAACGATTGGGGAACTTAGAGCGGGCGAGTCGGCTGGCTGGGGTCAACAGATACGAAATTATGTTTTACAACCTTATAAATTGGTAAAGGATACACGAACTGGATATGAGGAAACTGAGCCAGAAAAGGTTTTAGACGGGGAGATTGGTGGGTTCATAGAGGCATTTTTGGAGAATCAAGAGGCATAGAAAAGGACGCCTGGGATTTTGGCGTCCTTTCTTGTTGTTCTAGTTCTTCGCTCCGGGACCGGTATGGACATCGCCAGCTTTAACCTCCCCGTCGATGAGTTTTGCGTGTTTATAGACAGTGGCGCTGTTATGGACGATACTTCGACCCATCACTTCAGCATAATCATAGACCAAAGCGTAGCCACAGATTATGGCGTCGTCGCGGACTTTACCGCCAGCAAAGACCTTGGCGTTTTTGAAGATCCAGCAAGTCCCTTCTTGGGAGAGGTTGTCTTCTGTTTCAATAAAACCTCCCAGATCGCCTCTCTTCACCTTTCTCCCGTCATGGGTCTCGAAGTCCTTCAAAGCGACAATTCTAAAGAGTCGATACTTGAAGAAGCTGATTGAGTAGTTCTTTAGCATCTTATATTTAGGTTCGTTTTTGGCGGACATAAAACTCCTTTCTCTGAGCTAGAGCTAAAACAACAATTTAAGTTACGATTACTTATTAAGCAAAAGCAATATTGTTTAATTATGGCACATTATTTTTCTTACCTCAAGAGGTTTTAAGGGGATTTTTGATAGAAAAAAAATAAGGATTTGATATAATATAAAAATATTGGGTAAAATTCAGGGACCGGAAAGGTTGGACATTAAAGATTGGCAGTTTCTGGCGAAGGGAAGAGAGATGAACGAAGTTCAGGTTATGATTACTGCCGAGACATTGGAGAAGATTCTGGATACCTCTGTTAGCGAGGCTTCTGTGCTTGATCTGGTTATGGCGCTGAGGTCGCTGGGGGATTCTCGAGATGACGAGAAAACTGAGCGGTTGACGGAGGAGATCGAACGGCTGACGCTTTCGGTCGATAATTTGTGTATTCGGATAGGTCAGCTTCATGGTGCAATCATGGATTTGAATTACCTACTCAATAAACAACAAGGGGGATTCATAGATACACTTTTGTATCCGTAAATTAAATTTGGCCTCGGGATAAGATATTTCGGGGCCTTGACGTTTTTAAAAAATTTCGCTTAGGTTTCTTAAATTTGTTGTCAGCGACTGGTTAGCAATTTCGGGTAGCGCTTTTTTATAAAAAATAGGGGTTGTCAAGAGAGAAAATTTGTGATAAAATTAGGTTGTTATCTAGACATAAGGAGAGGTCCTGAAGTTTTTGGCAGAAGGAAACCGGCCTAAAAGTCTAGTTATTTACATGTAAAAATATTAAAAAATTGCGAGAAATAATTCTACCTGGTGTACAGAGGTAGAATTGGCAATAAGTAAAGGAAAGGAAGCCATGCAAGTAATTCTCGGCACCAAAATTGGTATGACCCAGATTATCGGCGAAGATGGGGTTGTTACTCCAGTTACAATTCTTCAAGCCGGCCCTTGCGCAGTGACTCAGATTAAAACTGTCGAAACCGATGGTTATAACGCTGTTCAAGTTGGTTATGGTGTGGGTCGGAATCTGAGCAAGTCGGTTACTGGTCACGTTAAGAAGGCCGGTGAAAATATTAACCCTAAAACCTTAAAGGAATTCCGAGTAGATGAATTGCCGGAAGGATTAAAACTAGGCGACACTCTCACGGTCGAAAGTTTTAAACTTGGAGACAAGGTTGCGGTTACGGGGACTAGCAAAGGTAAAGGTTTTGCTGGTACAGTAAAGCGACATAATTTTATCGAATCCCGTAATACACACGGATTTAAGGGGAATATTCGTAGGGTTGGTTCGATTGGTTCGATGTACCCACAGAAGGTTTGGAAAGGTAAAAAAATGCCTGGACGTATGGGGCATGAACAAGTTACCGTAAAGAATTTAATAGTTGCTTATATAGACGTAGAAAATAATCTGATTGGTCTTAAAGGTGCAGTCCCTGGTCCGAAAAAAGGAATCGTAAGTGTGGAGGGAAAGGACTAATATGGTAGCGTTAAATAAAGAAATCTTTGGTCTTACTGTTGAAAATCATGAACTCGTCAAATTAGCTTATGATTCATATTTAGCGAATTCACGTTCTTCTCATGCGAAGACTTTGAAACGAGGTGAAGTTAGAGGGGGAGGCAAGAAGCCTTGGCGACAAAAAGGGACTGGACGAGCACGTTTTGGTTCGACTCGTAACCCGATTTGGCGACATGGTGGTGTAGCGTTTGGACGAACTGGCAATGAGAACTTTACGAAGAAAATTGCGAAGAGTTCGAAATTATTGGCTGTTCGACAAGCTTTAAGCATGAAGAATGCCGATAAGTCCGTATTTGTTTTAGATAAAGAAGTCAAACTAACCGGAAAAACGAAAGACGCAGTTAAGGTCTTGAAAGACATGAAGCTAGAAGGAAAAAATGTCTTAGCGGTTTGTAGTGAGAAGACTCCGGAAGTTCTACGATCGACGAATAATTTGCCGAATTTAAAACTAGTTCGTGCGACTTATCTTAACGTATTTGACATTATGAATGCTGATGCGATTGTCTTTTCGGAAGAAGCCTTAAAAGTAGCCGAGAAATGGTTAATTGGAGAGGAGAAGTAAGATGGCGGAAGATAATACGAATATTAAACTTCAAATCTTAGAGCCTCGTGCTACCGAGAAGAGTTATCTAGAGCAGACGAATCGAATTTATGTTTTTCCAGTAAAACGAACAATGGGAAAACAAGAGATTGCACGAATGGTTGAAAAAGAATTTAACGTGACGGTAACTGATGTACGAACGATGATTCGAAAAGGTAAGAAGACGAAATTTAGTAAAGGAAAACACGCTTATCCTGGCATTACTCATCGTCAAGATAAGAAATTTGCTTATGTTCGCTTAAAGAAAGGCGACTACATAAGAGTGTTTGATGAACAAGAAGAAGATAATAAAACCAGCGCAAAGGAAGCTAAAGCTGAGAAGAAAGCTAAAGCGGACAAGAATGCAGGTAAGGAGAAGAAGTAATGGGAATTAAAGCATATCGCCCGATTACTCCGGCACAGCGTCAAAAGACGACCGAAGATTACGATCAGATTACGACGAAGAAGCCGTTGAAGTCATTAACGAAGGCGAAAAAACAACGTTCCGGTAGGAATAATCAGGGTCGAATTACGGTACGACATCGTGGGGGCGGAGTAAAGCGACACTACCGAATTGTGACTTATAAATTACCAGAAAACTTAACTTTTACGGTTGAGGAAATTGAGTATGACCCGAACCGTTCGGCTCGAATTGCACGAGTTAAAGACGAGAACGGGGTTTACTACTACGTAATTGCTGATACCAAGATGACGAAAGGAACGACTTTCAAAACTGGAAAGGGGATTGAAATCGAGAATTCGAACCGTATGGCGCTCGAAGATATCCCAGTTGGTACTTTCGTATATGCGATTGAGCTTCATCCTGGAAAAGGCGCTCAAATGGTTCGAGCTGCGGGAGCTTCAGCTCAGCTTATGGCAAAAGAGGGTGGCTATGCTACTCTTAAGATGCCATCTGGTGAAGTTCGAAAGGTTTTAGTTTCCTGCTTAGCTTCGATTGGTACAGTTTCGAACTTACAGCATCAGAATATTAAGATTGGTTCGGCTGGACGTCGTCGCCGTAAAGGTATTCGTCCGACGGTACGTGGTGTCGTCATGAACGCGGCGGATCACCCACACGGTGGTGGTGATGGTGGTCGACACGGTTCTGGTAAAGCGCCGAGGACACCTTGGGGTCAACTTACGCTTGGTTACCGTACGCGTCGTAATAAGAAAACTAATAAGATGATTGTACGCAGTCGTCATGAAGGAAAGAGGAGATAATGTCTAGGAGTCTAAAGAAAGGTCCATTTGTGGACTATAAACTCGCGAAAAAAGTCGCCGGACTTTCCAGCGAGGATCGTACTGTGATTAAAACTTGGGCTAGGAGTTCGACAATTTCTCCGGAAATGGTTGGACGAACGATTGCCGTACATAATGGTAAGGTTCATGTTCCAGTTTATATTTCAGAAAACATGGTTGGTCATAAATTAGGGGAGTTTGCACCAACTCGTAAATTCCGTCGTCATGGCGGTAAAAAAGCTGCTGAAGCTGCGGCTGCGAAAGGAAAAGGTTAGGATATGGCAGAGACTTATTTTGCGCATGCCTACGCTAAAGGAGTTGACTCTCAGCCAAGAAAGACGAGCATTGTTGCTTCCTTGGTCCGAGACCGTTACGTCGCGGATGCGGTAGTAATTTTAGAACACACCCAGCGAAAGGCTGCCCGACCAGTTCTAAAAGCAATTGAGTCGGCTAATGCGAATTTATTAAACAATTCGAAAGTTAGCATTGATCCAAAGACAGTGCGAATTGCAAGGATTTTTGTTACGAGTGGGACCAGGATGCGTCGATATGTACCGGCGTCTAGAGGTCGTGCTTTACCGTTTGAGAAGATTTCGTCCAACATTTTTGTTGAGGTCGCAGGCGAAGAGAAAGTTAAAAAGAGTGCCTCTAAAGAGAAGAAGACGGCTGAAAAGAGCGCGTCTGAAAACTCCGCAAAAACAGAGGTAGAGAAGGAGAAAAAGTAATATGGGTCAGAAGGTTAATCCCATCTCTTACCGTCTCCAGCTGAGCAAGGACTGGTCTTCGAAGTGGTTTACTCGAAAATCGGACTTTCGTCATTGGCTAGTTGAAGACGCCAAGATTCGTGAGTTGATCGAGGAGCGATTCAAAGCGCGTCCGACGATTGCACGAATTAATATTGAACGCTCCGCTAATCTTACTACGATTACGATTTTAACCGCTAAAGCGGGGGCAGTAATTGGTAGACAGGGCGCGGGGATAAATGAATTAAAGAAACAGCTCGAGAAGATTGTTAGTGGTCCGATTCGAATTAATGTCGAAGAGGTGAAAAAGCCGGAACTTAATGCGAAATTAGTTGCGGAAAATATTGGTTTCCAACTCGGAAAACGCATGAACTTCCGTCGCGCAGTTAAAATGGCTTTACAGTCTTCGATGAATGCTGGTGCTAAAGGTGTACGCATTGAGGTCGCAGGGCGACTTAATGGCGCGGAGATGTCACGTCGCGAGAAGTTTATTGAGGGGTCGGTCCCTCTACATACGCTTCGAGCAGATATTGATTTCCATTGTCATCATGCACCAACTGTTGCCGGTATCGTTGGAGTAAAAGTTTGGATTTATAAGGGGGAGAAATAAGATGGCTATTTTAATTCCGAAGAAAGTACCGCATCGCAAGGTACGAAAAGGTAAAAATGAAGGTATTGCAACGTGCTGTAATACGGTTGCGTTTGGTGAATTTGGTTTAATGTCGTTAGATAATGAGCGAGTTACTAGTCGCCAAATCGAGGCAGCTCGTCAGGCGATTACGCGTTACGTTAGGCGTGGTGGAAAGATTTGGATTCGAATTTTCCCGCATACGCCGGTCTCAAAGAAACCGTTAGACGTAAAAATGGGTTCTGGTAAAGGTGAACCGCAGTTTTACGTGGCTAAGGTTAAGGCTGGGACCGTGATGTTCGAGATTGCTGGCGTTTCTGAAGAGAAAGCGCGAGAAGCGTTAAGGTTAGCTTCACATAAGCTACCGGTTAAATGTAAAATTATAAAGAAAGAGGAGTTCTAAGATGGCACACACTTTGATTGGAACTGTGACAAGTGAGAAGCGCGATAAGACCATTACCGTCTCCATCGTGAATCGTGAGACCCATCCTCTTTATCGTAAGCAGTATACGAAAACTCGTAAATATACTGCGCACGATGAAAAGAACGAAGCCCATGTCGGGGATCGCGTTCAGATTGCGATGAGTCGTCCGATTTCGAAAACTAAGGCTTACACTTTAGTTAAAGTAATCGAGAAGTCACGTGGCGCAGTTGAGTTAAAAGACGACGTAAACAAGGCTTATGAAGCTGAGAAGATTGGAGCTGATGAAATCGCGAAAGCGAAGAGGCTCGAAGAAGCCGAAAGTAAGGATTCGGGCGCGTCGGAAAGTTCCGCAGAAACAGAGGTAGAGACGGAGCAGGAAGGGGAGGAAGCGTAATGATACAGCAAGAAAGTAGATTAAAGGTAGCAGATAACTCTGGCGCAAAGGAACTCGGAGTAATTCGAGTTCTCGGAGGAACGAGAGCTCGATATGCGAGAGTAGGCGACATTGTTACTTGTTCAGTTAAGGAAGCGACCCCGAATGGGAACATTAAGAAGAAAGCGATTGTTCGAGCGGTTATCGTTAGAACTAGGCAGCCGATTCGCCGACCGGACGGTTCAACTATTCGATTCGACGAGAATGCGGCGGTCTTAGTTAATAACGATAAGACGCCTAAGGGGACGCGTGTTTTCGGGCCGATCCCGAGAGAGCTTCGTGACCTTGGGTTTATGAAGATTATCAGCTTAGCCCCGGAGGTACTTTAAAATGGCACAGAATTTAAAGATTAACGACAAGGTTCGAATCATTTCTGGCGATGAGAAAGGAACCGAAGCTAAGATTGTAAAGATTGATAAGCGAAATGGGAAGGCTTTCCTCGAGGGAGTTGGTTTAGTTGAGCGACACTTGAAGAAGTCATACCTGAATCCGGCGGGCGGAAAGAAAACTGTTCATGTCGGGATTGATTTGTCGAATTTAAAGCTAGTTCAGGCTAGTAAGTTTGAGAAGCCGTCTGCGAAGAAAACAGAGAAGAAGGCTGATAAAAAAGTAAAGAAAGGAGCTAAGTAATGGCGGAAAAGAAAGAAACCGCTAAAGCGGAAGCTAAAACTACGAAGAAAGTAGCTAAGGCTGAAGCTAAAGCTGGACCTCGCCTTAAAGAGCTCTATAATAAAGAGTTTAAGGCGAAACTAATGAAAGAGCTTGGTCTTAAGAATATTAATCAGGTTCCGGAACTAAAGAAAGTTGTTGTTTCGTGTGGAGTTGGTAAAAAGCGTGAAGATAAGCGATTTACCGAAACCGTAGAGTTGACTCTTGCAAAGATTACTGGTCAGACTTCGACTTCGCGTTTAGCGAAAAAATCGATTGCGTCTTTTAAGATTCGTAAAGGCATGGGAGCGCCGGTTGGCTATCTTACGACTTTAAGGAATGATAAGATGTACGAATTTGTCGATCGATTAATCAATGTAGCTTTACCGCATGTACGTGATTTTCACGGGGTTAGCCGAACGGCATTTGACAACCAAGGAAATTATAACCTAGGCTTAAAGGAACAGACGGTTTTCCCAGAAATTACTTTTGAGGATGCGTCGGTTCTTCATGGCTTAGAGGTGACGTTTATTATTAAAAATGGTTCAAAGGAAGGAAGTCTAAAATTGCTAGAACTCTTTGGAATGCCGTTTGAAAGGGAGGGTAAATAGTATGGCAAAGAAATCTGCTGTTTACCGCGATATAAAACGGCGAAAAATGTACGAAAAGTATAAAGATAAGCGAGCCGAATTAAAGGCGAGCGGGGATTTAGAAGGTCTTCAGAAATTACCGCGTAATTCTTCGCCGACTCGACTTAAGAATCGTGACATGTTAGACGGTCGTCCGCGCGGATATATGCGTCGATTTGGGCTTAGTCGTATTAATTTCCGGGATAAAGCTAGTAAGGGCGAAATTCCTGGTGTAACAAAGAGTAGCTGGTAGGAGAAAGGAGAGAATATGTCGTTACAATCTACAGATCAAATTGCTGACTTATTGACCCGTATTCGTAATGCGGTTATGGTTGGTAAAAATGAAATCCTAGTTCCTACTTCAAAGCTTAAAGCTCAAGTTGTTGACGTTTTAGCTAAGAATGGTTATATTGCTAGCTTTGAGGTTCAAGACGGAAAACCGCGTGGAATCTTAAAAGTTACTATCAATGAGCCAGGAACTAATGCGAAAATTAATGAAATCGCGAAAGTTTCAAAGCCGGGACGACGAGTTTACTCATCGGCTGATGATTTGCCAACTATAAAATCAGGACGTGGGATGATTATTGTTTCAACTTCGAAAGGTTTAATGACTGGACGAGAGGCGAAAAAGAATCGTTTGGGCGGTGAAATACTCGTTAAAGTTTGGTAAAACGAAAAAAATAACCCTTCGGGGTTATTTTTTTGTACTCTGAAAACGCTTATCGTTGACCTCTATTTGACAGGCATGGTATAATGGCGCCAATATACAAGCGAAGGAGATAATATGAAATTGAAGCGCAAAATATTTAATATTTTCGCAGCGGTGGTGATGGTTTTTGGGTCGTTCCCAATTACTTTTTTAAATACTTATGCGGAGGGAGAGAGCCCAGCTGGTGAAGTCCCGAAAAGTTCAAAAACTGTAACGCCAAATGGTGATGGAACTTATGATATTACAATTAAGATTGACGGAACTTCTAGTGAACAAACCGATGTTACTAAAGCGAATGTGGTCGTTGTATTAGATACATCGGGTAGCATGGATGAACCTACCGTTTTTAATGGGAATTCGACTGGTCGTTATGGTTTAGTAGATGGGAGCTATGTAAATCTATATAGATATAACGGCGGTTTATTTGGCGGTAGTTGTGATCGGATTGAAAATGATTCAACATCGGGAACAGTTTATTCTGATTCGAGTTGTGATGATCGATATACTGGCGCTCGTTACATTGGCAGTGGGCCGACGCGTATGGATGTGGCTAAGGATGCTGTAAGCGACTTGGCTGAACAGCTACTTTCGGAAAATGATTCTAGTAACCCGGATATGGTCGAGATGGCATTTATTGACTTCGCTACTGATATAAATGAAAACAAAACTCCGACAACTAGCCTTAGCACATTTCAAGGATGGATTGATGATACGGATGTAAGTACTGGAAGTAATGGTGGCACGAACTGGGAGGCAGCATTAACCGCGGCCAAGAACGTATCATTTGGCGAAGGTGATACTGATAAAACGTATGTTATCTTTGTTTCAGATGGTGATCCGACGTTCCGTGTCTCAAGATATGGCGGTAACAATAACGAATGCTTTAGGAGAAATTGGCAAAACCAATGTGTTATTTACGGTAATGGGCATGACGATCCATCGCCATACCGAAACTTTAATGCCGCGAAGGATGTCGCTGATGATATTGTTGATAGCGGGAAAGATTTATTTGCGGTAGGGGCATTCGGCAATGTATCTAACATGGAAAATCTTGGGGGAACTTATTACGACGCTTCTAATAAGGAGGCATTAAACACGGCGTTTGCTGATATTGTTGATAAAATTACGAAGGGGCTTTCGATTGCGGATCTCGAAATTACCGATGGCGTTACTTCAGCGGCTTCAGTACCAGTTCCTGAGCATGCTACGGCCGGTGCGTTTAGGTATAGTTTTTCGCCATCAGATGATATTTGGGGTGAACCGGGTACGGGTTTTGCTGAGGCTTATTTCGATGAAGCGACAAGAAGTGTACATTGGGACCCAAGCATCAAAGATGAGAACGGTGAATATATTAAACATAACACGCTTTCTAATGGACAAAGTGCCTCGGTAACTTTCACGGTTTGGCCGAGCCAGGAAGCGATGGATTGTATTGCTGCGCTTAGAAATAAAGACGAGGGTGTATGTAGTGAAGATAATTTAGAAGAATTTGGCTTAAAGAAGGAAGGGAATAATTTTAGTTTAATTACTAATACTGAGGCATCATTTAAGTATAAGACTGTAACAACTGTCGAGGGGAAGGACCCGGTTTATTCGGACTTTTATGAAGTTGAGATAGAAGAGCCGGAGTACGATTCGGTCTTACCGGAAACAACGCTTCAGGTGAAGAAGAAATGGTTCGATACGATGGGCTCACAGCTTGGCGATATTGAGGGGGTATCGATTAAGTTGTATATAGATAAGGAAGAAAATCCAGACCCAGTTAGAACTTATACCTTTAATTCGGAGAATGTCGATCCGGAAGATGAAAAACAATGGATTGGTACGGACGATAAAAACGGCGAGAGCGAATATACGGTAGCGCCTGGCGTAATGAAGGAGTTAAGAGTACTTGAAGACGGGACGCCTGATCCGGAGACGGCTGGACTTGAGAACATTGCGATAAAAGTTGTTAAAGTTGGCGATAAGAGATATGCGGTTCTAGAAGAAGGATATAGCTATGAGTTTGATGGAGAAGTAGTTGATTATTCTGGTAGTACGAACCACTATCACATTACTAAGCGTGAATATCATCCGATGATTGTAGATGATGGCGAAATACATAACGTAATATTTAATGATGACGCTACCGGAGATAGTGAAGAAACAGCCGTGATTGAAGAGGAACCATTAGAGAGTCTTGCGGTAGAAAATACATTAAATGGTGGTATTCTAGTTTTCAAAGTAGTAAAGAATAACGGCGAGCTTGATGAAACCGTTGAAGATGAATATGAAATAACTATTTCCAATATTAAAGATGCGGAAGGTAATTTACTGAGCCATACTGAAGAAAATCCGATGCGATATCGAATTATGAATTGTTCGGTAGATGATGGTGAAGAAGGATATGAAGAGGATTGTTCTCCTGCTGATGATACGAAGACGCCTTTTTACGATGGCACATTTACTACGACAATTAAAGTGAACCAAGGAATTCTAATAGGAGACCTTCCGACTGGCTCGACCTTTGAGGTTGAAGAGACTCAGCCAGAGGGTTATGGAACACCTAGTATTGATTATCGATTGGTACAATATAATGCTGAGGGTGAGAGAGAAATTTTAGATGAAGAAGATGGCTCGGAATATATTCAGACAGTGTTTGGTAATTCTAGTGCGCAGGCAATCATAACAAATACTTTAGAGTCTGGTGATCTTAAGGTCTCTAAGGAAGTTACGGCGACGAGTGGTGATTTGACGCAGGCGCAAGGAAAAGTGTTTAATTTTACGGTGAATTTTTACAAGAGCCAAGATAGTACAGAGGTGGTGCGTTCTGAGACTTTCAGTTTATCGCATGATGGGGTAAATGCGCCAAAGACAAAGGAGTTTAAGAACATTCCGGCTGATTGGTACTATGAAGTAATTGAGGATGCTACACCTGGTTTCAATAGCGGTTCGACGACTACGAAGACTGGTACGATTGAGGCTGAAGAAGAGGTAGAGGTTGATTTTGTAAATGATTACGCAGTTACTCCGGTTAATGCTGAAATTACAGTACAAAAAGCATTTCTGGAGGGATATCAGCAGTTCTGGATTGGTAGTGATAGCTTTGAATTTCAATTGATTGGTAATAATGAAATAATAGAGAGCAAGAATGCTACTTTGTCTGGTGATACTGTAACGTTTGAGCGTGAATTTGAGAATCCGGGTACATATAATTATACGGTTACGGAAAAAACTGAGAATGAAGATGGTAGTAGTGCTTTTCGTCCAGGCGTAATGAGGTGGGAAGATGATACCGATATTGAGGTAACGATTGAGATAGTGGATGATGGTGAAGGAGCTTTGAAAGTTGGATCTATATCTTATAAGGATAAAAAGCAGACGATCTATAATTTATACGAAGACACTACGACTTATGGTGCCGACGGAGAGCTGGAATTTACGAAAGTTCTTGAAGGTCGTGATTGGAGGAGTTCAGATGAATTTACCTTTGAGATTACTGGTAGTGATGGTGCGCCAATGCCATCTGAGACTGAACTAACCGTGAAGAATAGTACTGAGGGCCATAAGGTTGATTTCGGTACGATTGAGTTTAGCGAACAAGACGTTGGTAATACGTATATTTATACAGTATCAGAAGATTTCGATGTTCCGAGTGTAGAGGCAAAGGACGGAATGGATGAGATTGTGATTACGATTGAAGTAATATTTAATGATGAAACTGGGGCTATTGATTTAGAGGTTTCTTCGAGCCAAGAGGATAATACTTTTACAAATGTTTATAAAACCACAGAGGTAAGGGCAGAGAAGGTTTGGGATGATGACGATGATCGTGATGGTTTACGTAAGAATTTTGAGGGTTACTTTGTAGCGGTCAGAAATGATGAGGGCGAGTTTGTGGATTATGATGACTTGGCGCTTGAGGATAAGGATGACTATGAGTTCTCTGGTTTACCGGAAAAGAATGCTAATGGGGAGGTCATTGAATATGAAATTGTAGAAGCTTCTGCTTGTAGCGGTAAAGAGGAGGGCGCAATTGAGTGTACGGAATATGTTCCTGAAGAAGGCGATGATTATACTGTAACTATCAAAGACGGCGTAATTACTAATTTCCACGAGCCAAAATTATATAATGGAACTGGTGAATTGACCGCCCAAAAGATTTGGGATGGCAAAGGTAATGAGCTGGTTAGACCGGGAACAATTACGATAGAGCTTTACGCTAATGGCGAAATGATAGATGGACCGGTAGCGATTTCAGAAGCAGATGAATGGAAGCATACTTTTACTGGATTGTATTTGAATGAAGGAGGCGAACCAATCGAATACACGGTACAAGAGTCTAAAATTGGCGAGACTGCGTTTAATGAGGGAGAGAGTGTAATTGTAGTTTATCGTGAGGATGCTGAGATTGAAAATGGTCAATGGGAGAAAGTAATTTCGGGTACTGACATTACGAATACTTGGACTCGAAGCTTAGCGAAGTCTCTTACGATTCAAAAGACCGTAAAAGGTTTGTCGCCAGAAGTATTAGCTGATTTAGAATTTACGATTGAGGGGCCAGAAGATTTCGGTGAAGATGGCAAGATGACCTTAGTAGTGAAAGACGATTGTACGATCTCTGGAGAGGCTATAGTTTGTGAAGTTAGTGATGATGTTCCGACTGGTATATATACGGTAACAGAGAGCAATGCTGACGTTGAACACTTTGAACTTGTTGTTTCTGGCGATAATGAGGTAGAGAAGGAAGTCGATAGAGATGATGAAGTGAGATTCGAAATTACAAATGAATATGAAGTAGAGAAGGTTTCGTATGGTGTAGTAAAGATTTGGGATGATGAACACGATAAAGATGGTAAGCGACCAGAACAATTGACGATTGAATTGTTGGCGAACGGCGAGGTTATTGAAACGGTTGATATGTCAATAAGGGATGCAGTTATCGTAGGTGAGGAAGACGAAGATTATGTGACTGGCGATGTCTGGATTTATGTGTGGGAAGGACTGCCATATGCAGATAACCAAGCGGAAGTAATTAGTTATACAGCTGAAGAAATATTGGAGTCTTCGGACTACGAATTGACCGAAACTGAAAGCGATGAGTATTATACGATGTTTGTAAATACGCATGAGCCTGAAGTGGATCCATGTGCGGATGGTTGTGGTGGAGATACGCCAATAGTACCGCCAATGAAACCGGATACGGGCGAAATTACTTTGACTAAAGATGGTAAGGTTTCTGAATCAGTTTGGATGAATAATATGATTGGCGGAGTAGCATCGGTTTCGGCTAGCGTGATTTTACTAGTAGCGAACATTCGTCGTAGAAAGGTTAAGTTGACAAAATAACATAAGTGTGATATAATTAAGGTAGTGTAGAAAATCCCCTGTTAACAGGGGATTTTCTTGTGGAAAAATGGCCAAAATTTTTTGAAAAAAGCTTATTTTTTTATTGACCCAACTATTTTGCTAATGTATAATAGGAAGTATCTAATAGGAGGAAAGAATGGCAAAGAAGAGAATTGCTTACGCTCTGTCGGTAGCTGCTCTGGTAGCCGGGTCTGGACTTCTCGTTCCAGCGAGTTTATTCGCTGAAGGAGAGGTAAAGACTCTCGAGTCTTGTGAAGGACTTGAGGATTGTGCTATCGTGACCAATACCGAAGAGCTCAGCAGTGCTTTTACTGAGCACAAAGCTAAAGTTCTCATAGGCGAGTCGTTTGAATTAACGGCGGACGTTCGCACTGGTGCGGATATGGAACTTTATCTAAACGACTATACTATCACAAGTGATGGTTGGTCAATTATTAACGTTGACGGCGAATTAACGATTTACGCCGGCGAAAACGGTAGAATTGAAGAAACTGGCGGGACTTATGCTCCGCTTTACGTTTACAACAATACCGTAATGAAGAGCGGTACGATAGACGCGGCTGGGTTAACGGTTAGCGTTTACTATGATACCGGTTTGTTCACCATGGAAGGTGGTACAATTACTGGCGGTAGTAACACCGCTACTACTATAAACGTAGGTAATGGTGCCAAAATGGTGATGAATGATGGCCAAATCAATGGTGACACATGGGGTGTTTCGGTATTCAAGGATGCTGAATTCGAAATGAATGGTGGTACTATTGACATTGCTAGTAACGACGGCATCGGTGTTTCCGGTAACGGTTCGGCTAGCGGAAACAATGAAGGTACGAATGCTAAATTAACCTTGAACGCGGGTGTAATCAACTCGGGCGATCTTGGTGTTTACGCTCCACAGATTAATGGTCAGACGGTCTTAGGTGATAGTCTTGAGATTAATGCTGGTAAGTGTGGCGTAGAAATTCGTGCTGGTGAGTTAACTGTGGAGGGCGCAGAAATCAATGTCGACCCAGAAGCTACTTACGAATTTAATCCAAACGGTAGCGGTTCTACAGCAAGTGGTGTAGGTATTGCAGTTGCACAACATACCACGAAGCAGGAAATCACGGTAAATGTAAACGATGGCGTCTTTACGGCTCCAGTAGCGTTTGCTGAAGGTAATCCGCAACATAATCCGGATGAGGATATTGCGAAAGTAAATCTTGCTATTACTGGTGGTGATTTTCTCGCGACTAACGGCGATCCAATCGTAGCTAGTGAGGATGTTGAAGAGTTCATCACTGGTGGACATTATAACAAAGTCCCTGACAACGGTAACTACGTTGCGAATGGCTACGATGTCTATCCGGATGGCGAGATGTATGTCGTAGATAGAAGCCCAGCCGCATACCAAGGTGGAGATATCTTCTTACAAAAGGGTGAGTCTATAGACATTGATCTTGGTGAGATTGGGAATATGTATGCAACTTTAGCCTTAAGTGGTGAGCAGGTTGCTAGCATTGAAGATAGAACTATCACGGCTACTGCAGATGGAACGAGTAATCTTGTTATCGATTACAATACTCAAATTCATCCGATGACCACTGGCGTGAACTTAGTTGTTTACTCTGTTGGTACGGATGAGAGCGATGTAATTGAAGGTGAAGATCGGGATGAAGTTGCTGACTTTACTGCTGGACAAATCAAAGATTTGATTGACAGTGGCGAGGAGACCAATAATTCCCTACAATTGTTCCCACGATTCGATGAAGAAACTGGGGAACCGATTGAAGGGACTGGCTTAGAAAGATTAAAGGATGCTTTAATCCGTGGCGATGAGGTATTCACTTCGCTTGATGCTTGGGATTTGGTTGAGGAACTTTGGGGCGGAGCTCCGGGGATGGACACAATCGACGAGCATTTAGGAGATGACGAAGAGATTGCGATGGTTTACGAAGTAAACTTAGGTCTATTTGCTGGTGATTATCACGATCAACTTGGCGAAGTGACTGATCTTGGTGATTTGGAGATTGAGTTCGATCTCGAAATTCCAGAAGCATATCGTGAGGCTCCAGAAGGCTATACTAGAGAATTTTCGGTACTCCGTTGCCATAGAGGAGTATGGGATAGGCCAGAATTTACAAGAGAAGGTGATGTATTAAAGACTCGTTCTTCTATCTTCTCTACTTACGTAGTAGCTTACACGGATACAGAGAATGGAACCGATCCTGTTAACCCAGGAGGTGACGATAATTCTGGTACGGAGACAGATGGAACTGAAGAAGGTACTGAGGCTGGTTCTGAAACTGGTTCTCCAAATACCGGTACCGTAACAGTGGCTGGTGCTTCAGCAATGAGCGCTGCGATAGTTACTTCGGTTGTTATGGGTCTACTTGCTTCAATTGTTAGCTTCGCATACCTAATTCGTAGGAAATAAGCGATAACAAAAACCAAAAACCAAAATAAATAGGTTGGAAGAAATTCCAACCTATTTTCTTGGGATAAGATATTTACTTTTTAGGGGTTCTGTGATATAATTGTACGGATATTAACATAAAAGGGAAAAGATATGAGTCGTATCGGAAAACAACCCATCGAAATTCCGGCGGGAGTGACAATTACGGTCGGCGACAAAGAAATTACTGTCGCGGGCCCGAAGGGTCAGCTCATTGTCCCGGTACAACCTAAAACTAAGGTTACTATCGATGGAACTGTGGCTACGGTTACCCGTGAGGATGACGAGCCAAAATCTCGTGCTTGGCA
>JAFOHW010000055.1 GCA_017421685.1 Candidatus Saccharimonadota bacterium
CTCATCTTTTACGAGGTCGAGTTTTTCGTCAAGTTCGTGATAAAAACCGTCCCAATCAGCTTCTTTGCGTTCGCCGAGGCAGATGCCGTGTTTTATACCAATTCGGACGAGGTTAATAGTCGTAAACGAGAGGTTTCCGCGACCGGTTACGATGCCGTCAGATTCTGGGAAAATAGAGGCGAAAACTCGCGTTCGGCAACCCATAGTAGCAATTTCGGTTCGGTAGTCGCCTTTTTTGTAATATTTCAGATTATATGGCGCATCGACAAAACAGAAATTCGGGAAAAGGCGCTTTGCGGAGACTTCCATGGAGCGTTTAAAGAGGTCGTAATTCGGGTCTTCAGGATTATAGTTTATGCCTTCCTTAACTTTAAAGATAGAAATTGGGAAAATCGGGGTCTCGCCTTTGCCTAAGCCGTTCTCGGTCGCTTGTAATAAATATTTTGAAGCTAAACGTCCAGCCGGAGAAGTATCAGTCCCAAAATTGATTGAAGTGAATGGGACCTGGGCGCCAGCACGAGAATGCATAGTGTTTAAATTATGAACGAAACCTTCCATCGCCTGAAGAGTTGCACGTTCTACGTCGGAATTAGATGCTTCGATTACTTCTTTTGGCCATTTAGCTTTTTCGAGTTTCTTGTCATCGCCAAATTCTGTATCGTCATTAACCTCTAGGTTCAGTTTTTTACCAGTGAATTTATTATATTTCTCGAGATTCTTTTTTAGGGCCTTTCGGAAAGATTTATTAATTCCGGGGGCCATCGCATAATCAAAATTAGGAATTGACTGGCCTCCGTGTTGTTCATTTTGGTTAGCTTGAAGCAGAATGGCCGCTAAGGCGCAGTATGACTCAATCGAATTCGGAGTTCGAAGATGACCGTGGCCAGTGTTAAAGCCACCGTTTTCAAACATAACAAACGGATCTGACTGACAACAAGTCAAAGTCCCTGTAGCATAGAAGTCTAAATCATGAATATGGATATCACCATTATCATGCGCGGCTGAAATATCGGGCCTAAGTAAAAGGCTTTTAGCGAAAACTTTTGAACCTTCGGCTCCGAATTGGAGCATTTTTCCCATTGCAGAGTTTCCATCAACGTTAGCGTTAGAACGTTTAACATCAGAATCTTCAGACGCGTCAGCATGAGAAATGGTTCGATAAATCATCATTAGATCGGATTTTGCGTCGCGAACTCTAGAACGTTCTTGGCGATAGCGGATATAAGCCCTTGCAGTCTTTTTAAAACTAGATTCCATCAAAACTTCTTCAACAATGTCTTGAATTTGTTCAACGTTTGGAGTTCTCGTAGTGATTTTTTCCTTTGCGCGTTGAATGACTTTTTCAGCGAGAGCTTTAGCGCGATCAAACTTGAATTCTTCAGTTGCAAGGCCGGCTTTAGCTATAGCGTCAGTGATTTTTTCTGGATCGAACTTTACGATTTTTCCGTCTCTTTTGACAATTCTTTTGAACATTTTACCTCCTTCGTTTGTTCAAATTTTTATGTATAACGCTACATTTAGTGCTTACAACTTAGTATATAACACTAAATATGGAATTACAAGTACTTTTTGTGGTTATTTTTGTAAGTAATCAACGTAAAAACCCGTTAATGACCCTAGATTCAGCTTCTTGGCGAGTAAGCCCAAGAGTCATTAATTTTATGATTTGTTCCCCGGCAATTTTGCCGATAGCGGCTTCATGAATCAGTTCAGCATCGACGCAATTAGCGTCTAGAGACGGAATTGCAGATACTTTGGCTTCGTCCATAATAATAGCGTCACATTCGGAATGTCCACGACATTTATTGTTCCCAATGATTTTCGATCTAAACGTTTGTTTAGACAAATCTTGTGCGACGGAACGCGAAGCGATAGTGGTAGTTGAGTCTTCACCGTTCAATTCCACACAGTATATGCTTTCAGCGGTTTGTCGGCCATGCGTCATAAGACGTTCTTTAACAATAAGTTTCGCATTTTTTTCTAGCGTAGCAGTAGTTTTTCTAATAGTCGAGTCGACGCCTTTGATTTGCTCCATGATAAGTTCGGCTTCAGAACCCTTATCTAAATGTAATTCTGTGGTTGGGTTCAAGATTTTACCTCCTCTTCCCTGTCCAAACCCATAATGTTTTTCGATGTAAGTAATTTTTGCGTTTTTACCGACGAAAAATCGGTGAATTCCGTCATGAACGGAATCTGTAGGCCCACAATTATAAATTCCGCAACCGGCAATGATTGTGATTTCGGCATTCTCGCCAATATAAAAATCGTTATAGACAGTTTCTTTAATGCCGGTCGTGCTGATTGCTACGGGGATATGAACTTGCTCATTTTTTGTATTTTCTTTGACATATATTTCTAGGCCAGAGTTAGATTTTTTAGTTTTAATATTAATGTTGTCGGTAGAATTACGACTAACCGCTTTTCCATTTACACGGAAATTATAAGCGCCTTCCGGAATTTCGAAAACTCCATCTTTTTTAGTATCGGCGACTTCGCAAAAAATTTGTTTTTCTTCTTCGGTTAAATTCATGTTTTTGCCTCTTTTTTATTTAAGATTTCGGGGAGGATTTTTTCGGGAGTGTTTTTAGATTTGATTTTGCCATTTTCTAGGATGATAATTTCGTCGGCAATTTTTAAAATTCTCTCTTGATGGGAGATGATTATAGTGGTCTTTTTTTCGGATTTTAGATTTTTAAAAATTCTAACTAAATTCTCAAAACTCCAAAGGTCAATCCCAGCTTCGGGTTCATCGAAAATCAGGATTTTCCCTTTTCTGGCTAAAACTGAAGCGATTTCGATTCTTTTCAGTTCCCCGCCGGAAAGTTTACCGTTGACTTCGCGAAGAAGATATTCTTCTGGTTTTAAACCGACTTTTTTTAAATATTTTTTAGCTTCGTCTTCCGAGATTAATTCTCCGCTTGAAATATTTAATAGATCATAGACATAAATGCCTTTAAATTTTACTGGCTGTTGAAAAGAAAAAGTCATGCCGTTTTTGGCGCGCTCGGTGATGCTTGATTTTGTGATGTTTTTTTCATCTAAGATGATTTCTCCCTCAGTTGGAGCTTTAATTCCCATGAGAATTTGAGCCAAAGTCGATTTTCCGCTACCATTTGGACCAGTAATAACTACAAAACTTCCTGTTTCTATTTTCAGCGAAATAGAGTCCAAGACTTTTGTCTTAGACCCACCTTTTTTGACCTCGTAACTAATATTTTCCAATTCTAACACTGGGTATATTTTACCACGAAATAGAAAAATGTGTTGAGATATGTCTCTATACTTGACATATTGTCATTTTCTTGTTATAATTATATGAGTACTTTAATATGTTGGGATTATTTAGGTGTCAACTTTGACCGATTGCCCTTAGGGGCAGAAAGGAGTTAGCCTGTGGCTAATCTCACATCTGAGGATCTGGAGATTATCAAGGAGCTCGTCAGGGAGACGGTGGCAGAAACTGTCCCGAATACGATGAGCTCAGTATTCGAAGACGAGAGGGAGGTTGAGGCTCACATCGTCGCACAGATTGTGGCTGAGACCTATCGCGCCATGATCGAGCAGGAAGCTCTCGAGATTGCGAGGGTTCACGGCAAGATGCTCGAGCTGACCCAGATGATTACGGAGATTGCTTCGCGCGATCAACTGGACGCAGAGATGATTGGCGAGGAGGCCAACAAGAGGGCTTATGTCCTTGCCGTGATGATGGCGGAACAGTCTATCATCCGTAACGAGGATCAACTCGCTACAATCAATAGTCTCATCACAGAGGCCGAGATGGCCCTCATTGATGGGGGCCATGTAACTCCGACCGGGGTTGAGTCGAACTACGAAAGTAGAAAGAGGTGGGACACTCGTCGCTGGGACACTAGGAGGAAGAACCTCCTTCGGCAACGTGATGTTGTTATTGACCGTCTTGAGGCTGAGCGTCAGCGCCTCGCTAACCTCAGGCTCTAACTAATCCCAACCGACCATCTTATGTCGTTAAATCTAAGCGTAATACCACGGGGAAGCTCCGTGGGGCTGTGCCCAGGCCGTCACCGGTGCTTTTTTATGCTTATAATGTTATAATGGAAGAAAAGGAGAAGTTATGGCATTAGGCTTTAGAGAAGCAGTAACAGGAGAAAAAAGCGACTTTAATAAACTTAGCGCTGAAGAAAAAGCTAAATTCGTGAAAGAAAGAGGGTGGTTCGACGAAAGGTCCTTGCGTACTGTAGTAAATTTTGAGGTTTTTTGTTATATTGGTGGACAACTGGAGAGTAGGCACGAGTTTTTTGAGTGGGCGCTTCGTTCTGAACCGACATCCGAAGAGCTAGATGTCCCCGGTTTACCTATAAATTTATATTACAATAATGGAGTAAAGCTACGCGCTCGAGAATATTCGGCTGGTTCTGGGGAAACTTTTAGAGATTTTGATTTATCGATAGGTGAGCCAATAGAATTTTCGCGAGAAAAATATATACCATTTAAGGAGACATATCGCGTAATATTAAAAGATGTGAAATACGGAGAGATGCTAGATTTATAATAGCTAGGTTAAATTTCATAAGAGGGTAGGGGGTTCTTCCCTTTCGGGAAGTTTTTTGTAATTCCTAGAGCTGAACGTTTAGACTATATGTGGATACGACTAAAGAACAGGGGTTTTTTGACTTTTTTAGGTTTTTATGCTATAATTAGGGTAGTTTGGTTCATTTCAATATGTCATCAGGGAACGGAGGAGACGTCGTGGCCCGTCTGACGAAAAAAACTGTCGGAACTATAAAGAACCGAGTCGAGCATGGCTGGACTTGGAAAAGGTTCGAGGAGGCCTATAGGTGGTCTAGTTGGACAATAGAAACCTACATAAGGCATAACTTGGGCCTCGATAAGGATGAGGCGGATAAGCTCATAGATGAGATAACTCAGAACGAACTCAGGGCTCAAGAGCGCGGAGAACTCGCCGAGAAGTACGAGGAGTGTCGCAGGCAAGCAAAGAGCGAGAGAGACGAGATAATCTCCATCAAGAAGGAGATCCGGCGTCTCGAAGCTGAGCTTCAGGAAAAAGAGGCTGAGCATGAAAAAACGCTCGAAGAACTCAATGCTCTGGCGATAAAGCTAGGACTGAACACTAACTAGACGACATCGCTCCATAACTGGGGCAGTAACTTAAGCAAGGCAGGAAAGGTAGATTCCTGCCTTTTCTGTTTTCGTAAAAATAAGCCCCGAGGGGATTATTTTATCCTGGTGGGGGTTAATTAACCAGGTTTTACTCGCGTACAAAGAGGACATAGAGGAAAAGCTCCAACGTCGTATATACGAAGAGTAGCTGGTTACCCCATACCCCATTATATCATATGAGGTATAAAGTGGCGATAAGTGTTATAATATATGTATGAGTAAAGACAAGAAAGTTGGCGAAATATATATCCTTACTAACCCATCGTTCCCTGAGTGGGTGAAGATCGGGTACTCTGATGACGCAGACAATCGTGCTAAGCAGTATATTTCATTATACATCTCTCCTAGATTTTGTAATTTATTATTCTATTACTTTACAATGCCAAAATCTTGTGAACATCTTCATAAATTTTAATTGCACTAAACTGCCATACTTTCTAAATAATTATTTAAATTCTGCAAACACTCTACATGGAGAGCCATCAAACTTATCAAAATTTAAAGGTATTGCATAAATTCTAAATTTTTTATCTACCAATAACTTCATATTACATACATTCTCAACTATTAATATATCATTTTCTAATAGCCTTTTATGTATTGGAAATGGATATTTATCAGGTGTTGGAGTATCTAATAAAATCATTTTTGGATTTTTAGATATTAAAAAATCCACTAAATTTTCATCAAGCATAGGAACATCGTTAAATAATTTATCTATTCCATTGTCCATATGTCCTGAATATAGAAGAAATATATCTTCATCTTCAATATTATTTAAATCTAAATTATGAATATCAATGACTTTTCCTTTGCCAATAAATTTATCTAATTTAAAATCACTTGATTTTTTTCCATTATCAATCATATGATATGGAAAATCTATATGTGTTCCAAAATGTGTATTTATTGTTATTTGATGTTCATTATATGTATTATCCTTTATATTCGCATATTGTTTAAAAATAATATTAGGTTCTCCAGGGAAAACAGGTGTATATTCTGTTAATAATAACGATAAATCAATGTACTTATTCTCTTTCATATATCATCTTCCTTTTTTATTTAACTTGTTAACAATATTACTTATAACCACGATTTACAGGGGGAAAACGACCGAAAAAGTGCCTTATATTCGGAATGGTGGGGATTACAGGGCTTGAACCTGTGACCTTACGAATGTGAATCGTACGCTCTAGCCAGCTGAGCTAAATCCCCAGTAGTTTATGGTATAATTATAACATGGATACAGAAAAGTTTGAATCTGAGCTAAGGGAGATCGAGGAATTTTTGGCGAGGCCGGATGCCTATGCTGACCCGGATTTTGCAGTTAAATCTAAACGGGCAAATTTGCTTCGTGAGATTATTGAATTGAGTAAAAAAATTACTCAGTTTTCCACAAGTCTAACAGAGGCGGAAGAGTTAGTTAATGATCCTGAGCTTGGTGAAATTGCAAGAGAAGATGTTGCTAGTTTAAAGAACGATTTAAAGGTCGCGAATGAGAGATTAGAAGAGCTTTTAATTCCACGAAATCCCGAAGATGATAAACCAGCAATTATTGAAATTCGGGCTGGAGCAGGTGGAGATGAGGCTTCCCTGTTTGCGTCGGAGTTGTATCGCATGTATCTTAAATATGCTGAAGGGCACGGATTAAAGTCTGAATTAATTTCTGAAAACCAAAACGAAGCCGGTGGGATGAAAGAAGTTATTTTTAAAGTTTCTGGAGATGATGCGTATGGACAGTTAAAGTTCGAAGGGGGCGTTCATCGGGTACAGCGAGTTCCGGTAACAGAGTCGCAAGGACGAATTCACACTTCTACGGTTACGGTTGCAGTTTTGCCGGAGGCTTCAGAACAGGAATTAGAAATTAACCCGGAAGACTTACGAATCGACATTTATCGTTCAGGAGGACATGGTGGTCAGGGAGTCAATACGACTGATTCGGCGGTCCGAATTACGCATTTGCCGACTGGGATTGTTGTAGCAATGCAAGACGAAAGAAGCCAACAACAAAACCGCGTCAAAGCGATGAACATCCTAAGGTCTCGATTGTTAGAGAAGAAAAAAGAGGAGGAGCTGAAAAACGCTTCGGAGGCGAGAAAATCGTTAATTGGGACTGGCGATAGAAGTGAAAAGATTCGGACTTATAATTTCCCACAAGATAGAGTGACGGACCATCGGATTCATTATTCGCGTTCTAATCTTCCGGCGGTAATGGATGGGGATATTGAAGACATAATTCGAGAGCTCGCAAAAAATGAGCGCGAGTTATCGCAAGAAGGGTAGTTTTGATAGAAAATAATTCGCGGGAAGCAGATATTCTTCATGAAGCCTATAGACGTGGTTTTTGTGATTTTTATGGACGCGATTTTATTGTTACGCCGGATGTTTTGATTCCCCGCCCCGAGACGGAGATGATGGTTGATGCGGTTTTAAATTTAGCCGGAAAGTCGTTTTTGCCTGGGGTGAGACCGGCGCCTAGAGTTTTACCGAAGAATCCGCGAATTTTAGATGTAGGAACAGGATCGGGGTGCATCGCAATTAGTCTGGCATTGGAATTTTCTGAAGCGATCGTCGTAGCGAGTGATATATCTAAGGAGGCATTAGAGGTCGCAAAGAAAAATGCGGAAAAACTAGGCGCAAAAATAGAGTTTATTAAATCAGATTTATTAGATGATGTTTCTGCGGATTTCGATGTAGTAGTTGCAAATTTGCCTTATGTTGATCCAGAGTGGGATTGGGTTGACGGGAAAGCTTTAGCACAAGAGCCGGAATTAGCCTTATATTCTGGAGATGGTGGGCTTAAGCTAATCAAAAAGCTGATAAACCAAGTCGTTAGGCGTAAAATTCCTTACTTGATTCTTGAAGCTGATCCGTGCCAACATGAGAGGATTGTTGAGTATGCTGGAGATAAAGGTTATTCCCTGGTTAAAACGCGTGGGTTTATACTAATTTTTCAAAACAAAAAGGATTAGACGAAATTGCCTAATCCTTTTTCTTTTTAAATTAATTTGGGTAGCCTTCGAGAGTAACGTTAACGGCGGTTTCTTTCCCTTCCCTCACGACAGTTAGCTGAATTGTATCGCCGGGTTTGTATTCGCCGATTAGGTTTGCCAGAGAGCCGGTTTTACCGACTTCGGTGCCGTTGATTTTTGTGATAATGTCTTTATCTTTTAGTCCCGATTTACTGGCTGGGCTATTTTTTATAATAGCGGAATAGCTTGATGGGCTATAAAGATACACGCCTTCGCTAACTGGGAGATTATAGGCTTTCGCGATTTCGGGAGTTATTTCAATGCTGTAAACCCCAAGATAAGTTCGTTCGGCTTTCCCGGTTTCGATGAGCTGATTTAACATACCTTTAGTGCTAGAGATTGGGATAGCAAAGCCCATGTTTTCGGCGGAAGTAGAAGTTGCGGTATTAATGCCGATGACTTCGCCGGCCGCATTAACGAGCGGTCCGCCAGAATTACCAGAATTAATTGCTGCGTCGGTTTGAATCATGTCGGAAAGAGTTTCCGTGTTCCTACCGGTACCATCCGAAGCTGTGACCGAACGTCCAGTTCCGGAAATAATACCTGAAGTGACGGTATTTTGATATTGACCAAGAGCATTGCCGATAGCAATGACTTGTTGGCCAACAGAAATAGTTTTAGAATCGCCTAGCTTCGCCGGGGTAAGGTCTGAAACGTCGTCAATTTTAAGGTAGGCTACATCGTTTAGTGGGTCTGTCGCGACAACTTTGACGTCTTCATAAGTAGTCCCATCGTCTAAGACAACGGTAACTTTAGTAGCGCCGTTTATGACGTGTTTATTCGTAAGAATATAGCCGTCTTCTGTCACGATGATGCCCGTTCCGGCGGCTGAAGAATCATAACTTTGACCAAAGAAGTCTGTAGCCTTCGTAGAAGTTATAATAGACACGACGCTTTTAGAAACTTTTTCGGCGATATCAGAAATTGAGCCTTCAACGAAATTTGCAGAATTTCCGTCGGTGCCGTCATTCAAAAAAGTAATTGGAGTAGAGGCTTTTTCATATCCGAGCCAACCTAAAGCTAGGCCGGTCACACCAAAAACGAGCGCAAGCGAGGCTAGAGCGATGGGGATAGCATTTTTATTCATCTTCTTTTCGGCCGAGTTTTCTTCTGATTTTCCTGGTTCTTTTGTAAAATTTTCTTCCATCTTTTTAGGTTCAGTAGTAGAAGTTTCCTCGATTTTTTCTTCTGCTTCAACAATTTTACCCTTTTCTTCTTCCATTTGTTTCTCCTTTTAAATATTAAATATTGGATTACTAAAGAATAGTACAATAATTCCGATTAGGACCGTACCGAAAATCACCGGTCCGATAATGTGTCTAAATCTGAAGTCGTCTTGGTATCTAATCATGGTTTGCCTTGCGTAGTTATAGACGAAGGCGAAAATTGTTAAAATTATCGCGAGCTGGGGGATCCTAATTCCGGTCGAACCAAAGGTATAGATAATCGACCACGAATTACAAAGCCAGGTTACTTCGGCAAAAACTAAACCGCTGACTAAAGTTGTTAAAGTAAAATCCTTGTCGTCGCTTTGGGCCAGAATATGGCGACTAGTCGCATAACCAATGAGGAAGGATAACAATATTGCGACAATCGGGTCAAGATTCGCGGACATGATTGTCGTCGCGGTTATACCGAGGAAAACCGCAATCAAAGATTGAGTTAAGGTAGCTACTTCAGAAGATAGAGGTTTAATAAAGAGGAGCCAGACGCAATAGAAAATCATAAGAATAAAATCTACAGGCAAAAAGTTCATGCCGGCATAATAAGTCAAAAGGACGACGCTGACCCCGACAATCATATCGACAAGATTCGATTTTATGTTAAGCCAGAGATATCTAGCTCTAACTGCGAAAACTCGCCACTTCGAAGCGAAAACGAGAATTAACCCGAGTAGTGGACTACCGGATAAAACCGTAATAAGGACGGAGCCTACCCCTAATAATAGATTTAGAAAAACGTGTAGCATCGTACTGACGATATTACGAGATTTTCTTGCTAAAACATAGTCTGCCATACTTTTATATTATAACAAATTTTTTAAACTAAACTGAAATAATGGTATAATATTTTTATGGAGCCTACTTTTTTTCAGAGACATCCGATGTTGAAGGATTTTTTAAGTTTAGGGTCTTTTATTGCTCTAATTATTCTTGGTACTTTGTTTTTAAATACTTATATTTATCGTTCGTATAATGTCGTCGGAAGAAGTATGGAAAATACTTTACACGAAGACGACAGGGTCGTTGTTAACCGGGCGGTTGTTTCCTGGGCACATTTTACAGGGCAAGAGTATGTACCGGAACGAGGGCAGATTATTGTTTTCTTAAATGAGGATGAAGAGAAGGTCCAGGAATATAAGGCCCAGGGAGTAAAAAATCCGTTAACCTGTTCAGTCCCCTCGAATGTGAATGATCAGTACATCATTAAACGGGTAATTGCCTTTCCGGGGGAACGAGTTACGGTAAAAGACGGAATAATGAAGATTTATAACGAGGAACACCCGGATGGTTTTGTTTATGATGACGAGTGGCGAATTTCGGAAACTGATGGACCGAAAAAAGATACATCAGGCGAAGTTGATTTAACGGTTCCGGAGGGAGAATTATTTGTTTCGGGAGACAACCGAGAAGGTTCTAATTCCTGGGATTCAAGAAATGGACTCGGGACAATTCCGTTTTGCAGAATCATTGGACCGGTTTCTTTGAGACTCTTTCCGCTAGATAGAATTCGAACGTTTTAGCTTAGTTTCTTAATTAATTCTTTTAGCTCAGCTTCATTTTTACACTTAAAAGTTAGGCTTCGACCGGTAATACGAGCAACAGTATTGTACTTTGTCGAGAGCTTATCTTCTTCCTTTCGGTAGGCGTCTCGTTTCATAGCGGAAGCGCTAGATTTCTTCTTCGTTTCGGAGAAATAGCGTTCAACTTTTCTAGCAGTCCAACCCTCTTCGATAATTTTTGGGAGAACTTTCTTAATGGTTTCTTCGTCAGCAGAAACTAGCGGGCGCATGACCCCTTCGGAGAGTTTCTCTTTTACCATGGTTTTCTTTACATCATCCGGAAGATTTAAAAGTCGCATAGTACTCTGAACTGAAGCTTCGCTCTTCCCTACCCTCGCGGCGATGTCTTCCGTTGAGAGATTAAATTGGGTTTTAAGCTTAGCGTAGGCGGTAGCTAGCTCGATTGCGTTTAAATCTTCGCGTTGAGCATTTTCTATAATTGAGAGCTCAAGACGATTTTGGGAATCTAGAGTTCTAATAATCGCAGGGATTTTTTCGAGGCCGGCAATTTTACTGGCTCGCCAACGCCGTTCACCGGCGACAATTTTATATTTTCCGTCCTCCTTTGTTACGACGATCGGCTGAAGGACGCCATATTCTTTGATTGAAGTTGCCAAATCCTCGAGGGCTTCTTCATCGAAATCACGACGAGGTTGTTCTTCGTCGCGAACAATTTCGCTAATTTTTAATTCTTTTAACTGGCTCTCCTTCTTATCTTCAATCGCGGTTGGATCGAATTCGTCGTCGATCAATTCTGTTGGGATTAAACTTTCGAAACCTCTTCCTAAACCTTTCATTTTGTCCTTTCTTCAACTTCTTTAGTAAATTCTTTGTAGGCTTTAGCGCCTTTACTGAATCTATCATAGGCTCCAACCGGAACTCCATGGCTTGGAGCTTCAGCAACCCTAACGTTTCGCGGAATCGTTGTTTTAAAAGTCAGCTGTTTAAAGTATTTCTTAATTTCGTCGTAGACTTGTGATGAGAGGCTAGTTCGTTTATCATACATTGTAGCAAGAACGCCGAGGAGCCTTAGGTTTGGATTAGCTTGTTTCATAACTAACTTCATTGATTCAAGAAGCTGAGCGACACCTTCAAGAGCGTAAAATTCAGTTTGAACTGGCAAAAGGAGATAATTACTAGCAATCATGCCGTTAACAGTAAGTAAACTCAGAGAAGGAGGAGAATCGATAATGATATAATCATACTTCTCTTCTACGGTACGGACCGCATCGCGTAGACGGGTAAATTTCTTCGCCTGGCTAGTGATTTCGACTTCGGCGTTGGCCAGTTCCGGAGTTGTGGGAGCGATATTAAAATTCTTATATTTTGTCTCGCGAATCACGTTTTCGATTTTTGCTTCGCCTAGAAGCACGTCGGTCATCGTTGCACCGAGCTTATCGGTATTTTTTTCTATACCTAGACCGGAAGTTGCATTTCCCTGAGGATCAAAATCAATTAATAGCGTTTTGAACTTATCTTTCGCGAGGTAATATGACAAATTAACTGCGGTCGTCGTTTTTCCAACGCCACCTTTTTGGTTCGTAATGCAAATCACCTTCGCCATAATACTTACGATTATAACATAAATTATAATGATTAGAAAGCTAAAAGTACTTTTTAACGGCTGGGACTTGTTTGTCTAGTAATTATCACAACACAGGTCAAGAAAAAATATCCTTAGTTACGAGCTAAAGCTCGCTGGGGGATATTTTTTCATTGCTGAGTTGTAATAATTACGACAAACAAATCTGGTCTAAATCTCATTATGCCGTTAAAAAGTACTTTTAGCTTTCTAGTATAATAAAGTTTAGCCTTTAGCCGATTTTCGTGATTTCGATTTCAGAATATTTCTGACGATGACCAGTTTCTTTATGAACGCGCTTTTTCGCTTTATAACGAATCACGCGAATTTTATCGCCTTTTAACTCGGGCGTTATTACTTTCGCTGAAACTTTTACGCCCTTTACCGTAGGAGTACCGACTTCAGTTTTATCACCGTCGATTACAAGTAAAGCGTCAGTTTCGAGCTCTTTAGTTCCTGCCGGGAGGAGGTCCACCCGTAGGGTCTCTTTTTCGGCGACGAGATATTGCTTCCCGCCAACGAGAATGACTGCTTTTTTCATATAAATCCTTTATTTATCCATAACATTATAGCACATTCTCAGCGTTTTGTGAAGACCTGCCGAGGGCAGGTCTTCATAGATTTGGGCCGAATTTATTCTTATTTGGTTTTTTCGGTCTTATTTTCTACTTTTTTCAAAGCTTCGAGATCTTCTTTTTTAACCTCTTTTTTGTCTACTTTTTCTGGAGCTTCAGCTTTTTTGCTTTCCTCGACGTCTTTTCCAGAAACATTCTTTTCGACAGATTTAAGAGTTCGCTTTGTCCTATATAGATAGTACCCTCCTCCAGCAATACCGAGAACGATAATAATCGCCATGATGATTTCTAATGGTCCGGTGTTTGGAAGTTCTTGACATTCTGGAAGTTCCGGATTTGTAACACAATCGTCCTGGCATCCTGGGAGAGATGGGTCAGTCGAACAGTCTTCTGGTGTAGGAGTAGGCTCTTCACATGGAGTAGAAACTGAAACTGTTGCTTGATTTCCGAGCGTACCGTAACCGCCGTCCTCTAGCGCGTAGTCCATATATACCGCGTTGATTATTTTTGCGTCACCACATGATTTCTCTCCGAAGACATCGTTAGTAATCTTGGCGTCGTATTCGATATACCAACCTTCTCCGCCCACGCTCAATTGATAAGCCTTAGCACCGGTTGACGTAAAGAAGTCTTTTGATAAAGCTTCAGTTTTTACATTTCCGCTAGTTGCAGTATCTTTAAATATCGCATCTGACGTCGCTTCTAGTCCAGTAGCTAATTGATCTTTTATGGCGATTTGAGTCGTGGCAATGCTTCCTAAGTTTTTGGCGATAACTTTATAATGAACAGTGTCGCCAACATTAGCAGTGATATTGTCGTAATAATTTACGCCATCATTTGATACCATTTTTGAGAGATAAATTGAAGCTTGCTCAACCTTAACTTTATAAATAATGTAGCCGGAATATTCTGCGCAGCCAGGAATTTCGCCATTCAAAGTACAGTTTGGTTCGTTCTCGGCGCAATAGCCAATCAGCGCACCGGTAGTAAACATATCTTCACTGATTTTGGCAGTGGTCCTGCCTCCGTTCCAATAAATTGTTGCGGAATCTTCTACATATCTCAAACGTACACCTACACTCGAATTATTAATAAAATCGGCTTCGTCCCAAACGCTTGTCGGATTAGCATTTGAGGCCGAAATTTTTGCGCCAGTTTCAGCAGTCGCGTTGCCAGAAATAATGCCTGGGAAATAAGCAAAAACTTTGGTATTTTCGGCGGTTAATTTATAGTTTGAAGCAGCATTGTTATGATAGAATACATACACTTCAAACTCTTGACCATTTTTTGCGTCCGCATCGGATATCTCGACTTTATCCCTGAAGGTTGTTTCCCCGGCCTTACGAACACGCACGAAATTTCGCTCATCACCAAGACCAATAGATTCACTGCTCTGATTGTCAGTAATCGAGTTAAAAGTAACATACGATGCCGGTTTTTCCATGGTGAAGGTCGTGCGCTCTGGCCCCCAAGCGTTTGCAGCGCTTATACCGGTAAGTGCTAAAGCTACTGTGATAATTGCTCCACCTATGTTTCTGAAAAATCGTTTCATATTTCTCCTTATTTTACATTATTAATGTTAGAAACCTTGACTATAGTCGCCCGTAGGATTTGCTTCTGGATTGCCTGTTGCACCTTCTAAGTTTTCTCGGATTGTGTTTCCGCTTCCGTCTGCGCTTTGGGTGTCTCCTGGAACCTCACCGGTGCTAACAGTTGCGCCAGCATCAAAGTCATTCACTTGTCCAGTTTCACCAATTGCCCCTTCACTAGTACCAGTACCACCGCCTGAAGTAGTCGTTTCAGAACCAATAGAGGTCTGTCCCCCTGAAGCGCCATAGGTATTTTGTCCAGGGTCGTAACCACCCTCGTAGGGTTCATCGGTACCCTGTCGGTCTTGTCCTTCTGGTTCTACAAGGCCAGAGTTTGCACCAGAGTTTTCGTCGGCTTCTTCTTGATCTTTTGGTTCTGGGGGATTTTCGCCTGGAGGATTATCGCTAGGGATTGGGCTGTCTGGGTTATTTGAGCCTGGGGTTGCTGGGGTGTCGGGATTTATTACAACAACATTTTCAGAACCATCTTGTCCGGTGTATTTTATGACGTTTAATAGGTTACTGCAAGCGGTATTGACCCATCTAGTCGCGACTGTGCCGTTCGGAAGAGTTGTTGCAACTTCGAGAAGTTTGCCAATCCTGTCGCTAACTAGTTCTTCGGCCGATGTGGTGACGTAAACTCCGTGTAGTTCGCGTGTCGCGTCATACTCTTCTACGTCAGTACCCATATTCTTGAATACCGTTCCTTCCGGCGGATCAATAAACCTAAATGTAGTTTTTTCATCGTATACTTTATCTATTTTTTCACTAATTTTTAGTCTTTCCTCATCATAAAAATCTCCAGATAAGATTTTGTCTTCGGCTTGTCGCAAAGACATGTTGGAGAAATCCGTTCCAGTTTCTTCGTCGTAATATTTCATTGCAATTAGTTCTGAGGCGATGACGTGAGTATGAGTTCTAGCGATATGTTTGAAGTAAGCGAAGAATTCATCTGCGGTATTGATGCCTTCAAAATCTGAACCGGTCGCTTCCTTATACCTGTCGCAGAATTCTGCGTTATCTCTTAATCCTTCGTGGTAGGCGACGAAATGTTCGTGGCCATAATTTACTGCGCTCTGATGACCACCGGCAGTATCTGGATTTTGGAAAATTCTAGCAGGATCATTTTTGTCTATTTCGATGAATATTTCGTCGATATTTTGCTGGATCGGATCAGTCTCTCCGGAACTATCATCTTCCGGAGGAACGTCGTCTTCATCATCGGGAGCAACGCTGGGATCATCCTCTTTTTCTTCAAGGAGCCCGTTGACAATTGTGGCTGCAGCCAACGTTCCTGCTGCAGCAACCATAGCTAAAAATCCACGTCTTGCCATTATGGCTCCTCTTTTTTGCTCTGCTTCTTCCCGACTTATAAAAGCTACTAATTCCTCTCTGAATTCGAGAGGATATTCTTCAGGATTTTCAGCTACTTTTCTGGCAAGTTCATCTATGTCTTCTCCTTCGAATTGAGCTTTCTGCGCTTCGTAGTTTTCTTGTCTTATTCTTTCTCCGCCAGGCATAGTATAGTTTTTTATTAGTTTATTGACCTTTCTGATTTTTAGTTTAGCATAAGCGTAGATAAGGGTCAAGAAAATAAAACTAGAGCAAAAAACCGAACGCTAAGTTCGGTTTTTAGGATTTATGGCTTAGACTAAGAGGTCTATTAGTAAGATGATTAGCTCGTAGGAAGTTTGAAAATTCGTGAGATGGATCTGTTTTACATTGGCTATTCCCTCGTTTAAAGTTGATATTAAGGTGTTCATTTTGTCGTTTTATCCTTCCGTATGAAATTCTTGTTGTACTACTTATAACTTGTCATTTTTACTAAATAAGGTAGCAGTGTGACCTAATTTCCTTTTACTGGCTTTATTTTTTTCAGAATCGTATCCTGATTCATCGTAGTA